>DAOUGM010000080.1:0-46133 GCA_034428895.1 Anaerolineaceae bacterium | reverse complement strand
CTGGGCGCCGGTTCCTTGCAACAAAACCAAAATGTAAGTCAGGGGAGTGAAAATGATATCCAGAAAATTGCCGACTGGCGCCAGGTGAACCGCCCAGGCTTCTGGGTTCTTCAGCGGGAACCTTTCCAGCAGGTGCTCTACGGCCATGAGCAGCAGCACGACGAGAAGGAAGAATCCAACGGCACCGGCAATGGAAATTCGGATGCCGGCGGCCTGGAACAAGGTCCAGGCGCTTACCAAAACCAATGCGTGGGTGATTCCCACTGCCAGGCGCAGGGTGGTGCGCATGTGCGGTTTTTCCAGGATCTGGATCGTGCGGTCGAAATCCTTTTCATCCTCGGAGCCGATCTCGATCAACTGCGGCAGACGGGCGTTGAGCAATGCAGCCCGCACCACCGCGAAGAACAGGTCCAGCAGGATGAAGCCCCCCAGTAATAGCCAAACAAGCGTCACAGTTTATTCCTTTTTCCTCAGCGGGCGGGCAGGAACCCCCGCCACGACCTCGTGATCGGCAACATCGTGGGTGACCACCGCGCCTGCTCCAGTCTTGGCGCCCTTGCCGATCTTGAGGGGCGCCACCAGCATCGTATCCGATCCGATGAACGTATCGGCTCCGATCTCAGTGGGGTGTTTATGTATGCCATCAAAATTACAGGTGATCGTACCCGCTCCGATGTTCACGTTCTCGCCGATGGTTGCATTGCCGATGTAAGAGAAATGTCCCATCTTGACCCCGGCTGCCAGAAAAGAATCCTTGACCTCTCCGAAGTTGCCCATATGCACGCCGCGCCCCAGGTGGGCACCTTTGCGCAAATGGCAGAACGGGCCCATTCCAACTTCATCTTCCACTATTGCGCCTTCGATGACGGAAGCCAACAGGTGACAGCGGTTGCCGATGGACGAATCGCGAATGATCGTGTCCGGGCCGATCTCGCATCCCTCGCCGATGGTCGTTCTTCCGGAAAGGTGCGTGTTCGGCAGCAGCAGCGTGTCTTGACCAATGCTGACTCCTTCTTCTATATAAACAAGGTCGGGGTCGATCATGGTCACGCCCGAGAGCATGTATGCCTGGTTGACCCTGCGTCGGACAATGCGTTCAGCATCCGCCAGATGGATACGGTTGTTGATGCCCAGGGTTTCCTCTTCGTCATCGATCACCAGCGTGGCAACCCTTTGACCTTCCTCTCGCGCGATTTCAACCAAATCCGTCAGATAATACTCGCCCTTGGGGGATATTTTGATCTTTTTTAACGCTTCCCACAGCCACTCCGCTTTGAAACAGTAGGCGGAGACATTTAGTTCATCGATCTTGAGTTGTTCGGGGCTGGCCTGCGCTTCTTCGACAATGCCTACCACGCTTCCATCTTCGCCGCGCATAATGCGCCCAAAGCCGCGCGGATTCGTCGAATGCACGGTGGAAAGCGTCATGGGGCCGTCGTTTTCAACCTGGCGCTGCACCAGGCGCTGCAGGGTTTCCACGGTCAACAAAGGCATATCACCGGTGGTGACCAGAACCAGTCCCTTTTGATGCAAGAGGAGGGATTCAGCAGTCAACACTGCATGGCCTGTACCCAACCGTTTCTCCTGCAGCACATACTCCACGGAATCACCGATCGTCTTCTTCACCTGTTCGGCTCCGCTGCCGATAACGACCACAGTATGATCCGCGCCGGCGGCATGGGCGGCATCGACCGCATAACGCAGCAAGGGCTTGCCGTTGAGCGGATGCAGCACCTTGGGCAGGCTGGATTTCATGCGCGTACCTTCACCCGCGGCAAGAATGATCGATGAAATTTTCATTAATATGTCTCCTGAATTCCCTGGAACATCGCTGTTTTTATTGTACACCGAAAGAAAACGAGCCCCGTGCATGCCTGGCATACACAGCGCCCGTAGTGAAAAAAAGATGGATTCGACGTTCAGGTTTAGGTTTTTTCTTCATTTGCTCAAAATGCCAGGCTGGGGCGCCTGGATTCGAACCAAGATCCACAGATCCAAAGTCTGGTGTGCTGCCGTTGCACCACGCCCCAATGGGGTAGATTTTAACACAGAAAATGGGTTTTGTAGTCAGTGATCAAGAAATGCCGCCCGCAGGTTTTGAAATTGATGTCTTTTGGGATCATCCAATATTCCCGCCTGGTCCACCCGGCAAGAAAATCCTCGCTCTGCGCCAAGGAAGAAGGGGCTTCTCTCGCGGTATAATGGGGAGATCGTTCAGCTCGAATATTCCAGGAGATTTTATGAACAAACCGCTCGATTTTCAATCCGTGATCATGACTCTGCAAAAATTCTGGGCCGACCAGGGCTGCCTGATCTGGCAGCCGTACTACACCCAGATCGGCGCGGGGACGATGAACCCCGCCACCTTTTTGCGCGTACTCGGTCCGGAACCCTGGAATGTGGCTTACGTGGAACCCTCCATCCGACCGGATGACGGGCGCTACGGTGAGAATCCCAACCGCTTTCAACAGCATTATCAATTCCAGGTCATCCTCAAACCCGATCCGGGCAACCCGCAGCAGCTTTACCTGAAGTCGCTGGAGGCACTGGGCATCGACCCGCGCGAACACGACATCCGCTTTGTGGAAGACAACTGGCAGCAGCCGGCGCTGGGCGCATGGGGGCTGGGCTGGGAAGTGTGGCTGGACGGACAGGAAATCACCCAGTTCACCTATTTTCAACAGGCGGGCGGGCTGGTGCTGGATCCCGTGTCCGTGGAGATCACTTACGGGTTGGAACGGATCACCATGCCGCTGCAGCGGGAACACCACTTCCGCACCATGCACTGGAACGAAAATCACACCTACGGGGACATCAACTTCCAGGGCGAGGTTGAACACAGCAAATATTACTTCGAAGTGGCCAACGTGGAGCGCATGCGCCAACTTTACAAACTCTTTGAACAGGAAGCGGAATCCGCCATTGAGAACAACCTGGTGCTGCCCGCGCATGATTACCTCTTGAAATGCTCCCACACATTTAATATCCTGGATACCCGCGGAGCCGTGGGAGTGACCGAACGCCAGGCACTTTTCGGCAAGATGCGCGAATTGGCGCACCGCATTTCAGAGGCTTACGTGGAACAGCGGCAGAA
Organism: Anaerolineaceae bacterium; assembly: GCA_034428895.1. Taxonomy (GTDB): domain Bacteria; phylum Chloroflexota; class Anaerolineae; order Anaerolineales; family Anaerolineaceae; genus UBA6107. The sequence goes on along the minus strand of DAOUGM010000080.1, from coordinate 43,039 downwards.
CCTTGAATATCCCTGGCTGGCTGAAAGCGGGAAGGTCCCGGCTGCAGCCCGCCCTGCTGCTGAAAAACCCAACCTGACCGCCGGGCCTTCGGACTTTCTGCTCGAGATCGGTACCGAAGAACTGCCTGCGGCCGACCTGCAATCCGCGCTCGATCAATTGACGGCCCGCGTGCCCGAAATGCTGGATGAATTGCGCCTGCCGCACGGAAACATCTCAGTGGTAGGCACTCCGCGACGCCTGGTGGTGATGGTTGAAAAGCTGGCGGAACGCCAGACGGAAAAGGAATCCGTTGTTAAAGGACCCCCGGCAAGCCGAGGTTACGATGCCGCCGGTTTACCCACCAAGGCTGCCGAAGGCTTTGCCCAGAGCAAGGGCGTCGGTGTGGGCGACCTTGAAACGCGCGAGATCGACGGTGGGAATTACCTAGTGGCAATTGTTAAGGAAGAGAGCCGGCTGGCCTACGATGTGCTTAAAGATGCCCTTCCCGGGCTGGCATCCGGCATCAAATTCGACAAAACCATGCGCTGGAATGCAACCAATGTCCCATTTTCGCGCCCGGTGCGCTGGCTGCTGGCACTGCTGGGCAGCACGCCCGTTCCCTTTGAATTTGCCGGGTTGACGGCAGGGAACGTCACCCACGGGCTGCGCTTTTTCGATCCCGATACCCAAGCGGTGGCATCACTGAAAGAATACTCTGCTTATCTCGAAAGCCAGGGGATCATCCTGGATCCTGTACGGCGCAAAGCTGGAATCGCCAAGCAGGTGACCGATCTCTCCAAAGGCGTGGGCAGCAGCGACGGCATCGATGAAGATCTGCTGGACGAGGTGAACCAATTGGTCGAGGCGCCCACCTCTCTACTCGGTAAGTTTGATCCCGTCCATTTGAGCCTGCCGCCGGAAGTGCTGATCTCGGTCATGAAAAAACACCAACGGTATTTCCCTGTGCTTTCCGCGGAAGGAAAACTGCTGCCTTATTTCATCGCGGTGCGCAACGGCGACCACCACAGCCTGGACGTGGTAACCGATGGCAACGAACAGGTGATCAAGGCCAGGTTCGCCGATGCCAATTTCTTCATTGAAGAGGACCTCAAGCACAAACTTGAGGATCTGCTCGAACGCCTGGGCACCCTCACCTTCCAACACAAACTGGGTTCGATGCTGGATAAATCCAAACGGGTCAAGGCTGTTGTGGCACCACTGGCAGATGAACTTAACCTTTCTGCTGCCGAAAAAGAAGATGCACTCCGGGCAGCCCAACTCTGCAAAGCCGACCTGGTTTCTCACATGGTGGTGGAAATGACCTCGCTGCAGGGTGTCATGGGGCGATATTATGCGGTGCATTTCGGAGAAAAACCGGCAGTCGCCAAGGCAATCTACGAACATTACCTGCCGCGGTATACGGGGGATGCCGTTCCTTCGGAAAAACCCGGACTGGCTGTCGGCATTGCCGACCGTATCGATTCACTGGTGGGATTGTTCGCCGCCGGACTCGCCCCCACAGGAACCAAGGACCCTTATGCCCAGCGCCGCACAGCGCTTGGACTGGTACAACTTTTGGCAGCATTCAATATTGATTTCGATCTGCGGCAATGGATGAGCGCGGCCGAAAAACAGCTGCCCATTGCAATGAGCGACGAAAACCGCAAAGCCTGTTTCGATTTCATCGTCGGTCGGTTGAAGAACAACCTGACCGACCAGGGATACCGCTACGATGTGGTGGATGCGGTGCTGGCAGAACAGCAAAACAACCCCGCCGGCGTGCTGCGCTCGGTGAAGGAATTGAGCGCATGGGTCGCGCGACCGGATTGGAACACCATCCTACCGGCATACGCGCGCTGCGTGCGCATCACGCGCGACCAGAAAAAAATCCATCCCGTGGACGAATCCCTGTTCGCCGATCCATCCGAACAAGAGCTATTCACGGCACTTAACAAGGTCGAAGGAGCCTCTCTTGCACCCGGGTCGGTTGACCAATTATTGACGGCATTCCTGCCCATGATCCCGGCAGTCAACCAGTTCTTTGACTCCGTGCTGGTCATGGCGGAAGACGTCCAGGTGCGATCCAACCGGCTTGGGCTGCTGCAGCGCATCTCGGCTTTGACGCGCGGCGCTGCCGACCTTTCGCGTCTTGAGGGATTTTAAGAATTTTCACCGGGAGGAATAACCTCCCGGTTTCTTTTTGCACTCTTCATTCAATTTCTGGGTTAAAATTAAAGGCAACCCAATGACCGCTGTTGATGAGATCAAAGCCCGTTTGGATATTGTAGACATCGTTTCAGAAACGGTGAAGTTGCGCCGTTCTGGAAAGAGTTATACAGGATTTTGTCCATTTCACCCCAATTCCAAGACACCGGCGTTCGCCGTCTTTCCCGATTCCGGCACCTGGCGCTGCTTTGGCCAGTGCAACGAAGGCGGGGATATCTTCAAATTCGTGATGAAGAAAGAAGGCTGGGATTTTGCGGAAACATTGAAATATCTCGCCGAGCGGGCGGGCGTAACGTTAACTCCGCTCACCCCCGAACGCAAGGCAGAGGAAGACCAGTTCGAAAACCTGCGCAACATACTTGAAGAGAGCGTCAAGTTTTATCAATATCAATTAACCAAAACCCCGGCCGGCAAGCCTGCGCTGGATTATCTGCTTCAAAGAGGGATCTCGCCCAGCAGCATCGAAAGATTTGAACTGGGTTACGCACCGGACGCCTATGAGGCCCTCATTAATCATTTGAACGGCAAGGGTCACGCGCTGGAACACCTTCTCAACGCCGGATTGGTGATCGAAAAAGATGCGGGCGGTTACTACGATAAATTCCGCAACCGCATCATGTTCCCCATCCGCGACGGGTCAGGAAAAATGACGGGGTTCGGAGCCCGCATCCTCAATCCGAATGATATCCCCAAATTTCTCAATTCTCCCCAAACAGCACTGTTCAACAAGAGCAGGCTGCTTTACGGTTTGAACCTGGCACGAAAACCCATCCGCGATGCCGACCAGGTGGTGATCGTTGAAGGCTACCTGGACGTGATCGCCCTGCACCAGTGCGGATTCGAGAACACGGTCTCTCCCATGGGAACGGCTTTAAACGAAGACCAATTAAGGTATCTAAAGAAATACACACGCCGTATCGTCCTGGCGCTGGACGCGGACGCGGCGGGTGAAAAAGCCACCTTGCGCGGGCTGGACCTGGCCCGCCAGGCACTGGACCGCGAGACGGAGTTAGTTTTCGACGCGCGCGGTTTGCTGCATCATGAAGCCCGCATGCAGGCGGACGTGCGCGTGACCACGCTGCCCGAAGGAAAGGATCCCGACGACGTGGTGCTTAAGGATGCACAGGAATGGATGCACATCCTCGACAACGCCAAACCGATCGTGGTGCACGTGATGGACACCCTGACCACCGGCCAAAATTTAGAAGACGCCAAGGTAAAATCGTCCATCGCCGCCCAGGTGATCCCCCTCATCGAGGATGTGCCTTCCGCAATCGAAAGGGACACTTACCGCCAGCAGCTTGCGCGTTTGCTGCGGGTGGACGAGCGTTCGCTGCTGGGCAGCCAGAAAGTTCGCGAGCGTATACGCAGGCGCGCACCCTCCACACAGGAAGGTCAAACGAAAACACCCGCGACTGTAATCCAACCAAGCTTGAATTTGCGTATATTGCAGATGGAAAACCACTGCCTGTCCCTGCTATTCCATCGCACGGATTGCCTGTACGAACTGGAACGCACACTAAAGGAAGCTGGGCTCGAACGCTTTTCGGCTGGTGATTTTGATGATTCGATCAACAGCATATTGGCACAATTCTTGTTCCAGAGTGTTAAACAAGTTGAGATGGATCCGCTGGATTATATAGAGGAGCATGTCAATGATGAGGTCGATGAAAGATTCACCTTACTCACCAAAGGGATGCCGCTGGAGGAGAAAAACGAAGACAGGCTTCTCGAAGACCTCTATCGCACCGTGGTCAACCTGCGTTTGATCCGCATCAATCTCACATTGAACCAGTTGCGTTTTTTGGAAGATGAAGAAAGTACAGATGAGGACAAGAAATCCATTCAATCCATCCTCCTGCAAAATATGATGATCAGAGGAAAACTCGACCGTGCATTGGAAAAATTTCCACCAAAAAGATAATTTTTAACTTTATGGTATAGTTAACCCATGCCTCAAAGCACCCGTAAAACTGTCAGCCGCCCGTTGGAAGAAAAAATCCAGGGGGAAGGTGGAAAAGCAGAAGTAAAAAGACCTTCGAAAACCACCCCAACCCAGGTTTCTAAAAACGCACAAAAAGCTGGCAAGGCAAAGCCTTCCTCCTCAAGCCGCACAGACAAAAAAAATCCGCGACCCAAAAAAGCCACCAGGGAAATTTCCCAACTGGATGAAGATGTACTGAACAAGCAGGAACCGGATGATACCTCCCTGAACCAGACCAACTCCGAATGGGGAGAAATCACCACCGAGGATCCATTGGAAATCCTCGAAGATCCTTCCATTGCGCTGGAATTAACGGAGGATCCTGTACGACTATATTTAAAAGAGATCGGGCAGATCAACCTGTTGGATGCCGATTCGGAATTCAGGCTGGCTGTTCGCATCGAAGCCAATGTGCGGGTGGAAGCGTTTATCAATCACATCCATCCTGAAACCGGCAAAGAAGGACATTACAAGTCCCTTTTTAACACGATCATCGTTGACCTGGTCACTTCCTGGAAACGTTTGCAGGAAGATGCCCAGCGCATCGAATTGAAAGATTATCCAGATCTTTCCCTGACCCTTGCCGAAGCAGCCTTCCTGCGCCGCTCCTGGCAATCGGATGAGCCCTCTTATTTGCGCACGTATCTGGACAACGGTTTGTGGGGCAAGGATCCCATATGGGAAGGCCTGGTACGGCATGCATTCACCATGTTCCTGAACATGTACCTGCTGCCGGAGAAGACCGCAATGGCTTTGCTGACCCAACTACAGGAAACCGACACCATGCCGGATGCAACCTGGTTCAAAAGACGCATGCCGGCAGAAGAATTATTGAAACTCGAGGTGGACGGGGTGCGCAAACGCGCCGAGGAGGCCAATCAAACCCTCATCCGCGCCAACCTGCGCCTGGTGGTCAGCATCGCCAAACGGTACCTTGGCCGCGGCATTTCCTTCCTCGATCTCATCCAGGAAGGCAACCTTGGATTGCTACGCGCCGTATCCAAATTCGATTCCACACGCGGTTTCAAATTCAGCACGTATGCAACCTGGTGGATCAGGCAGTCCATCAGCCGTTATATCGCCGAACATGCGCGCACCATTCGCATTCCCGTGCACTTATTCGAAGCCATCACACGCATTTTACGCATTCAACGCCAGCTTGTGCAGCAACTGGGCAGAGAACCCTCACTGGAGGAGCTCTCACTGGAATCCGATCTAATTTCGGCGGAAGATGCCCAGGCGATCAAGAGCGCCCGCACCACGAACCAGCCGATCGACAGCGAATTACAGCGCCGCTGGAATTGGGCAACGATCAAAGTTCAGCGCATTTTACAGTCAGCGGAAGAACCCATCTCACTCGAACGCCCGGTTGGGGACGAAGAAAGCAGCCAGTTGGGCGATTTTATCGAAGATGATGAAGCGCTCGAACCAATGGATGCCGCAGCGCGTGAGATGCTGCGCGAGCAGGTGCAAAATGCACTGGCGGCGCTTTCTGAACGCGAACGCCAGGTACTGGAACTGCGCTTCGGGTTGATCGACGGCAAAGACCACACGCTGGAAGAGGTCAGCCGCTACTTCAATGTCACCCGCGAACGCATCCGCCAGATCGAAGCCAAGGCACTACGCAAACTGAGACACCCCACCCGCAGCCGTTATTTAAGAGAATACCTGGGATAAAAAAATCCGGGCCGCGGCCCGGATTTTACTTTATTTGCACGATCCAGCCATTGCCTGGCGCAGGCTGACCACTTTCCAATCCTTTTCCAACAGGGTCTGTAAAACCGGGATGTCCTCCGGAACAGCGTGGAGGATGATGATCCCGCCATCCCGCAAGGGCATGCGTTTCGGTTCAAAAGCATGATTGTCCGCGCTCCAGAATGCCGGGGTCAACCCATTTTCTTTTGCAAAGGACAGGTATTCGAAGGTCCACGGACCGTAAGGTACCCGCGTGAAAGGTGCAAAGGCTTTGTCGAAAAGATCTTCACCCAACTTGGCACGCAGAGCTTCCTGCCACTTCTGGTAGTCCTCGTTCCATTCTTCGCGGGTCATGGTCTTGGCGGCATCGACGGCCGGATGAACGTAGGCGTGATATGCAATATCATTTCCGTCGTTGACCAGGCGCTGCATGGTCGCATCGGTGAAGTTATCCGCAACCGGTCGTCCCAACAGGAAGAAAGTGGCAGTGGCTCCGTCAGCCTCCAACATATCCAGCATTTCGTTCATCACATCGTCATAATACCCGTCATCGATGGTGAGCACCACAAAGTGGTCTTCCGTATTGAATTTAAAAAGAAGTTCCCCGTCATAATCGGGTTCGGCTTGAAGCGCGTCCGCCAGGCACACCCCGGTTTCGGCGACGACAGGCTCCCCGGTGGGAGTGGATATCGCAGCAGCGACCGGCACAGACTCCTGTGTGAATTCCAGCGTGGGTGTATTTTCAAGCGGGTCAGGAATTTGCACAGAGTGAACCGCGCTGCCAGTATTGGCGACACAGGCAGACAGAAGGAGAAGACTCAAAACCAGCGTGATACCGATGATGAAAGCTCTTTTCATAACACCTCGCGGCATAATTCTATCAGAGGTTTGGCGATTTTTTGCTGTTTTCGGCAATTACGGTATCTCAAAAGCATAATCATTTCATCCAGCCTTATAATCTAGAAGGTTCAAAAAAATCTCAATGCGAGGATTTACAATTAAAATTCACATTTCTCCTCGAATTTTTGTCAATTCTTTTCCTTGCATCCATCATTTATCCATGTTATACTGACCTTACAGTTTAACAAACATAAAAAGGCTCGTCTTTAACATCGGAACCGTATTCACCAATACCCCAATTATCAAAAACTAAGATGCCACCCATTCCCTGTTCTGCAGGCTGGAATGGAAATTTCAACCATTAATTCGCGAAAGATAACCATATGAAAATACTTGAAATGGAAAATGCTTCCCTCTCTTCTTTGCGTCAGGTGGCCGAAGAACTAAAAATTCCCAATGCCCAGCGCATGAAGAAGGAAAATCTCATCATTAATATTCGCCGCGCGGAATCCGAACAGGAAGGCGCCGAGGTACGCGGCGGAGTGCTTGAGATCACCCCGGAAGGTGTCGGCTTCCTGCGTAACAATTATTCCATCGGGCCGGAGGATGTCTACGTTTCCCAGGCACAACTGCGCCGTTACGACCTGCGCATGGGAGACCTGGTGATCGGTGTGGTCCGACCTCCGCGCGACGCGGAACGACATTACGGGTTGCTCAAGGTGGAAAGTGTCAACGGGGTTTCACCCGAAGAAATTCGCGGACGGAAAACCTTCGAAAGCCTTACCCCCATCTTCCCCGATAAACGTTTCGACCTGGAAACCGACCGCGGCATCCTTTCCTCGCGCCTCATAAATTTGATCGCTCCCATCGGCCGCGGTCAACGCGGGATGATCGTCTCGCCTCCCAAAGCCGGCAAGACTACCATTCTCAAACAACTGGCTAACTCCATTTCCGCCAACAATCCTGAAATACATCTCATCATTGCCTTGATCGGGGAACGCCCAGAAGAAGTTACCGACATGGACCGCTCGGTGGATGCGGAAGTGGTCGCCTCCACGTTTGACGAGCCAGTGAGCGCCCACGTGCGCACCGCAGAGATCACCCTCGAACGCGCCAAACGCCTGGTGGAAATCGGGCGTGATGTGGTCATCTTAATGGATTCCCTCACACGTCTTGCAAGGGCTTATAATCTGGTGGTGAACCCATCCGGCAGAACGCTTTCGGGAGGCATGGATCCTTCAGCGCTCTACCCGCCCAAGAAATTCTTTGGCGCAGCGCGCAACATCGAAGAAGGCGGTTCACTCACCATCATCGCCACCGCCCTGGTGGATACCGGCTCACGCCTGGACGATGTGGTGTACGAGGAGTTCAAGGGAACCGGCAACATGGAATTGCACCTCTCCCGCCGGCTGCAGGAACGCCGGATATTCCCGGCGATCGATATCGAACGCTCGTCCACCCGCCGCGAAGACCTGCTGCTCGGACCCGATATTCTGCCGCGCGTATGGCTCATGCGGCGCATGTACCTGCAGATGATCGCCACACCTCCCCAGGGTGCCGGCATGGATCCCGCGGTTGCCACCGAGGCGATCCTGCAGCGCATCAGCCGCACCAAGAACAACCAGGAATTTCTGGAGAACTTGACGGAGGAATAGTGACACCTAAGAAAATAACCCCGGAACCGCAGGTTAAGGTTGAAGAAAAGAAACCTGCGGTAACCAACTGGGCGCTGATCCTGTCCTGGGGTGGAACAATTTTACTGGTAGCGATCATGCTTGCGGTGCTTTTCAAGTTCAACCCGGTTACCGCCATTCGATCAAAGGGAAGTATCGAAAGCACACCCACCAGCCTGGGTTTGCCACTGCCTGCAATCCAACTGGCAGGCGCCGACTTTGCACCGGTGCGCAACGTTGAACTCGACACCACTGTGCCCGAAGGAACGCGGCATTTTGCCATTAAATACACCGTCGAAGAAGGGGACTCGGTGTTTTCAATCGCCAAACGTTTCTCGCTCAAGCCGGAGTCCATTCTTTGGGCAAATTACGACCTTCTCAACGACGACCCGACATACCTTGCCCCGGGCTGGAAACTGACCATCCCTCCCACGGATGGTATTTACTACCAGTGGAAGGAAGGGGACACGCTTGAAAAGGTGGCTGAGAAGTTTTATGCAAGTACCGAAGATATCATCAGCTGGCCTTCGAACAAAATGGACGTCACCCAACCGGATACTTCCCACCTGGAATATGTAATGATCCCGGGCGGCTACCGCGAATTAACCCCCTGGATCAAACCGCTGGAGTACTCCCCCAGGTCGGGCGCGACACGCGTCATTGCCGGACCGGGCGGCTGCGAAGCAACGGCTTACGGACCAGTCGGAACAACCGCTTTCATGTTCCCGGTCGCCAGCTCCGAACTTTCCGGGTTCGACTTCTCGAGTTACCACCTCGGCATCGATCTCACCGCTTATGATGGAGCACCGGTTTATGCATCGGATTCCGGCACGGTCATCTACGCCGGATGGAACGATTCGGGCTACGGCAACCTGGTGGTGATCGACCACAATAACGGATGGTCGACCTATTATGCCCACCTTTCCGTGATCTATGTCAGTTGCGGTCAGGGTGTATCGCGCGGGACGCAAATTGCTGCCGCCGGAAATACGGGCAGATCCTTCGGCTCGCACCTGCACTTTGAAATGCGCTCGAATGGCGGGTTCGTGAATCCCTGGTCTGTGCTTGGATATTAGAAAAGCGAGTTAACCAATCCAATTGCAGGAGCGGCCGAACGGCCGCTCTTGTTGATTAAAGAACCCGGGTGGGATCGATAGTGATATCCACGGTCATGCCGGATGGAACCCAGGTTTTTAAGGGATGGTTTTCCAATACCAGGCGGGGGTCGGGTCCCTTCACCAGTATCTGCCAGCGGTAATTTCCCGCGCGGCGCTGATAAAAACATGGCACCGGACCGATCAGGGATGTGCCGGCAAATCCCTCTTGAGCGATCCAATAATTCAACTGTTCGCCGGCAGCCTGTGCCGCCTGCTGAGTCTTCATGGGATCGGTGTGGTTGAACTCGATCTTCAATAAGCGCGCGTACGGCGGATATCCGGTGCGCTCGCGGTAGGATAATTCCTTTTCGTAGAATCCTTCGGCGTCGTATGCCGCCGCTGAGCGGATGGCGTAATTCTCGGGTTGGAAAGTCTGGAAGATCACCTTTCCTCCACGCCCGCTGCGACCGGCCCTGCCAGCCACCTGGGTCAGCAATTGATAGGTGCGTTCCGCCGCCCGGAAATCCGGTAAATTGAGGCTGGTATCGGCCAGCACAGCAGCCGCCAGGGTAACCAGCGGCAGATCATGCCCCTTGGCAACCATCTGGGTGCCGATCAGGATGTCCGCGCGATGCTGCATGAAATGGTCGAGAATGATGTCATGCGCGCCTTTGTAGCGGACAGTATCGGCGTCCCAGCGCAGCACCCTGGCGCCGGGGAACTGTTCGACCACCATACGTTCCAGGCTTTCGGTACCCAAGCCGAACTGGCGAATCTTTGTACTACTGCACTGTGGACATTTTTTGGGCAAATTGCGGCGGTAGTTGCAGGTGTGACAGATGAGCGAGGTTTCATCGGCATGATAGGTGAGCTGTGTATCGCAGCGCGGACAGCGCAAGACGTAACCGCAATCGCGGCAGAAGACATATGAGGCACTTCCGCGCCGGTTGAGAAAGAGAATTGCCTGTTCTTCGCGTTCGAGAACGGCTTTGATCTCCATCTGCAGGGCGCGGCTTAACGAGGAACGATTGCCGGCGGCGAGTTCCTTGCGCATGTCCACCACCTCAACTTCCGGCAGCGTGGAATAAGCGGGAGCAGACTGTTCCACAGAGGATGAGGAGGGGAGTTGGAACCCTAGCACGCGCTTGGGAAGCCGCAGGATATTCCAAGCACGCTGCTCAAAAAGATAGAGGGTTTCCACCTCAGGTGTGGCGCTGCCGAGCAATAAATGAGCGCCGGTGATGCGGCTCAATGCCGCTGCGGCAGGGATGGCGTGGTAATGCGGCTGGAAATCCTCCTGATGGTATGAAGAGTCGTGACATTCATCGATAACGATCAAGCCAATTTCGGGCAGCGGAGAAAACAAGGCGCTGCGAGCGCCAACAACAATGGGAAGCTGCCCGGCGCGAATCCGGCGCCAGGTATCATACTTTTCACCCGGCGAAAGCTGCGAGTGGACCAATCCCACCTTTCCGGGAAAACGCCCAAAGAAACGTTTTACCGTCTGGGGCGTGAGTGAAATCTCCGGCACAAGGATGATCACGCCTTTTCCGGACTTCAACACCTCGGCTGCCGCCCGTAAATAGATCTCGGTTTTGCCGGAACCGGTGACGCCCACCAGCAGGTTGGGTTTTCGAAACGAAGGGGTGGTAATTTCGGTCGCGATCTGCGCCCAAACCTTTTCCTGATCGGCGGTCAAAAGCGGCGGAATGGCATATACAGGTTTCAATTTATGAAGCGGATCGCGCCACACCTCGGTTTCACCCAGGGTAACCCATCCTCTTTCGGCCAAAAAGGTTAAATCGGTTATAGACGCCCCGGTTTCAGCGTAGACCCAGGAAACGTTGACGGGAATTGCCTGTTGTTCAAGAAATTCTATTACCGCGCTTCGTCGAGGGACTGAGGAACCTTTTCCGAGTGAAATGCTCTCATCCTCCTTCCAATTCGGAGGGGCCGCAAATTGGACTGTGCGCACAATTTTGGGTCGTACCGCGGGAGGGGAAAGAACAGGACGGGACTGCACCAATCCCCGTTTGACAAGACCTGGGACGCTCTCGCGCCAGTTGATCTTCGGCAAGACACGATCGATCTGCCTTCCGCGCAGGTCACCACGCTTAGCGAGAATATTCACGATGCGCTGCTGCACCTGGGTAAGCCCCTCTGAGGATGCCGGATCGATCAGGTGCAGCAGTGTCTCCGTATGCTGGCTTAAGCCGGCTGGCAGCATCATATCCAGGCATTGTGAAAAAGTAGCCAGGTTCTCGTCAGCCATCCATCCTGCCAGTTCCATTTGATAGGAGGTGACCACCGGTTCATTCTCCAGCACTTCGCGGACCGGCTTTGTTTCGGCAACCGCGGGTTCCTCCAGCAACTGCACAACGATTCCCTGGGCTTGCTGCGCGCCAAAGGGTACTTCAACCAGGCTGCCCGCATGCACATCTTCCATGAGTTCGGGCGGAATGGAATAATCAAAAAGCCCCGTTAATTGGGGAATGTTAATTGAGATGCGGGCGTAACGGGGCATTAATATAAAATCCTATGCTTAATTATTTTGTAACCGCAAGTGCACCGTACCCTACCACGCGGCCGGTATCACCCGATGCTTCAGCGGATGTGCTGTGATGCAGCAATGAAACCTTGCTGGCACCCAGAAAATGAGCAGTCCAGAGCATGAGCGCCACAGCACCTGCACCGCAGGCAAAACCCTCGCCACAGCTCTCGGCTTTCAACACCCCCTCGGGAGAAAAACCTGTCATTTGCCGGATCATTTCCGCATCCAGGTCGTTGGCTTCAGATTCGGTATAGAAATGCGAGAGGTCGGTGCTGGCCACAAGCAGAACATTTTTATCCTTTAAAACATCCGCCACGGCTTGCGCGGCTCCTCTGAGAACGATCGGATCGTGAGTGCGCACCATGATGGGAATCAATTTAAAGTCAGCGGCAAGCACGGTCTGCAGAAACGGGAGCTGAATTTCAAGTGAATGTTCCCGATCATTGGAGATATGCTGCAAAGAAACGCCGGTTTTCTCTTCGATCTTTGGCACAAGATGCTGGATGGTATCCAAATCCACCTGAACATTGCCCAAAGGTGTACCGTAAGCATGATGAGCGCTGGTCATCAGATCATAAGGCAGGAAATCATGGAGCGGGGAAAAGATGGTGCAGATATCGTACGTCCTGCCCTGTATACAGCGATAGGCATACCCCGCGGTGGCACCTGAATAAAAATACCCGGCGTGAGGGGAGATCAACCCCACCACCTCACCTGGCAAATGGGGAAGTTTGGCCTGATCAACATAACTCTTTATTTCGGAAGAAAGCAGCACAGGGTTCGATGGGTACCATGAACCTGCGATCGGTGAAGGACGCACAGGATTATTTATATTCATCTTATCCTCGCTGACTTTTCTATTATACAGTTGCCCGGGTCAGTAATAAATAGATTCCCGGCGCTATACATTATGAGCCGGGAACCTAGCAAATAGATCATGTCTACTGCAGGAAATCCCAGGGGTTGACCACCCCGTATTGTTCGTTACGCAGTTCAAAGTGCAAGTGCGGACCGGTGGAATTTCCTGTGGATCCCATGTAGCCGATGGTCTCACCCTGCTCGACATTGTCGCCGCAATACCTGGCAAAATCAGAAAGGTGCGCGTACACGGATTGCCAGCCATTACCGTGATCCACCACGATCAGGTTACCGTAACCGTTCTCATTCCAGTTAGAGTAGACGATCACACCTGCATCCACTGCATAGATCGGGTTTCCGAGCCTGCCGGCAATATCGATGCCGCGGTGATTGGTACTTGGATTGTAGTCAAAACCAGAAAGATATCTCTCGGTGGTTGGCCAGACAAACGTTCCATAACCGATGTATCCCGATGTGATCACACCGCATGCACTACCTGAAATGGAGGAGGTGGCTGGTTTGTCACGGGTATATTTGGGCAGCCAATCGGTAAACTCGCCTCTTCCACCGGGCACGAAGACGAACGTACCGGCTGGAATGTTGGGGAGAGACAGGTCACCAATGGTATTCCTGTCCAACTTGTTTCCCGGCCAATCCAGGATCACATCGGGAGTGACATTGTAGAATTTCGCAACGCCGTTCAAACCATCGCCGGTGTTCCATTGATAAATCGCACCGTCGATGGGCGGGATGAGGATCTCCACTCCGGGAAAGATATTTTCGGGATTATCTCCCAGAATGTGACGATTACTCCAGAGCAATGTTTCAGGCTGTAAACCAAATTTTTCTGCGATGCCGAAGAGGGTGTCGCCAGTTTGAATGGTATAGGTGATGATCTCGTTGCGCGGTTTTGCCGGCCGATTTGTATGGGGCAACGCCAGGCGGCTGACGCTGAATCCACTGTAAACTGCAGGGAGGGTATCGCCATCCACCGCCAACAGCGGCGATGTCGGTATTACCGTTGGCGTGCCGGTAAATTCTCCGCCTTTGCCATGCGCGTTTAAGTAAAACTTATTCATAACCCATACAACAAACAGGACAAGGAGGACTGAGCCAACGGCGGTCAGAATGCGCAGGCTGACTTCACCCAAACCCAGGTGCATGATGCGGCTCCAGAGCTTTTCCGCTGCGGAGCGCTGATCTGAATCAATGTTATCGTTTTGAGTCAATAAAGTCTCTTTTTTCGGTTCATGTCCGGAAGGAGACCGGGGATCGTTAATCATTCGTTATGTACCTCGGGAAAAAATCATAACAGAATGATGGGATGCGGTCAAGTTATGGAAACCGGCGCATATTCTGAGGTTGTGGAATCCGCCGGTGTGTTCTTGATTGAGTCAAGAAGCTGTGAAATTATCTCAACGGCCTTGTCCCACTCTTTGGCTGAAATGAATTGATCAGTTGCGGCAATTCTTTTTAGGATTTCATCATGAGGTAAATCGTTTGCCCTGGAGGAGCCTCGAACTGTTCGATTACCAGTCGTTTTCATCATTCATTTATCATCACCAATCCAGATTTTCGCTTGCATTCCATTCCAGGACAATCACGAAAGTAGGATGGAGAAATGGATATGATGATACCGACCAGGATTCAGGATCATTAAAAAATAATCATTCTTGATGAATCATCGCGATCGCAAGAAACTCTCATGGTCTATCGCATATCTTTTTACAGATCCCAGAATATTCCTGGTAATCCATCCAATTTGAGATTCTGCGGCAAAAAAATTGAATAAAATTGTGGGGAACGATGTGTTGGTTGATGTTTGGGAATTTTTAGAAATTTCCAACCACGCATTACAATTATATACATACAAAAGGGAAATTTGCTGATTTACAGACCGATTTCTTTGTTAATCTGGTGAAATTCCGGACCAAAATTAATCCATGCAGGAGCACAACCCGGTTCCAGCAATGATCGTAATACCCCCAAGGAGCGAATGGGAAAATTGCTGCGGGAATAATTTTGGGCAATGCCTAATTTAAATCACAGATAATAAAGAGATTCTCCACTGTGCGAATCAGAAGGTTTACGGTATAAATTTGGAGACACACGACCGGTCATTGCATAAGAATTTGAGCGTCGTGTTTTAATGTTAGAATAAATTCATCCAAATCATGAGCGAGGTATTCATGTCCGAACCCATCCTTGTTGCCGCAGCCTGGCCGTATGCAAATTCTGAGATCCATGTCGGTAATTTGACAGGTTCATATCTGCCTGCCGATATTTTCGCGCGGTATCAGCGCCTGCGTGGAAAACCGGTGCTGATGGTCTCCGGTTCAGACAGCCACGGCACGCCGATCACGGTTCGTGCAGACGCGGAAAAGATCGCCCCTTATGAAGTTTACCAACGGTATCACCAGTCATTCCTTGACCTGTTTCTCAAACTGGGTCTCACCTATGATCTTTTCACCAGCACGCACACAGTGAATCATGCACGGGTTGCCCACAGCATGTTCATGGCACTGAAAGAGAACGGATTCCTTTACAAAGAAAGTCAAATGCAGTGGTTTTCCACCAGTCAACACCGCTTTCTGCCGGACCGCTACGTGGAGGGAACCTGTTACATATGCGGTTATACCGATGCGCGCAGCGACCAATGCGACAAATGCGGCAACATGCTGGATGCACAGCTCCTGATCAATCCACGATCAAAGATCGACGGATCCACACCCGAACTGCGCAGCACCGAGCATTATTTCCTCGATCTGAGCCGGCTGCAAGACCTGGTAATCCAATTCCTGAAAATGCGTGAGTCTTACTGGCGCCCCAGCGTGCTGCGTCAGTCTCTCGGTCAGATCCTGGCAGAGGGCTTGCGCGGCAGGCCGATTACACGCGACCTGGATTGGGGCGTGCCACTGCCGCAGGAGATCAGAGCCGAAGGCAAGGAATGGGAATCCAAGTGTCTTTATGTGTGGTTCGAGGCCGTCATTGGATATTTGTCCGCCTCAGTGGAATGGGGACACATCACCGGAGACGAGGATGCCTGGCGGAAATGGTGGCAGCAATCGGACGCGCGCGCTTACTATTTCATTGGCAAAGATAACATTCCTTTCCATGCCATCATCTGGCCGGCTGAATTGATCGGTGCCGGCGAAACCCTGGATGCCCGCCTGGGCAGCACAACCCCCGCGCCGCTGGTATTGCCTTATGACGTGCCGGCCAACGAGTTCATGAACCTGGAAGGACAAAAAATATCCGGCAGCCGAAACTGGGCGGTCTGGGTCTCCGATTTTCTCTCACGCTACGACCCGGACGCGCTGCGCTACTATTTGACGGTCAACATGCCCGAATCCAAGGATACCGATTGGAACTGGGAAGACTTTTACCACCGCAACAATGACGAATTGGTGGCCACGTGGGGAAACCTGGCAAACCGCGTGCTTTCCTTCGCTTACAAGCACTGGGAGGGAGTGGTTCCAGACCCGGGTGAATTAACTCCAATCGACCTGGACCTGCTGCATGAAGTTGAAGACGGATTCAACTCCGTTGGGGAGGAATTGGATGCAGTACATTTGCGGGCAGCCCTGGCAGAAGCCATGCGCATCGCATCCGATGTGAACAAGTACCTGGATACCACTGCACCGTGGCAGGCAGTGAAAACCGATAAAGTCGCTGCCGGACGTGCCATCTTTACCGCCATGAAAGCAATCGATTCATTAAAGATACTCTTTGCTCCCTTCCTTCCATTCTCGTGCCAGAAACTGAATGAATATCTTGGGTACTCGAACGATCTGTTTGGAAGGCAATTTACAGAAGTTGTCGAGGACGATCTGGGAGAGCATACCGTGCTCAGGTATGATGCAACCGGGGCGACTGGAAAATGGGAACCGAGCCAGTTAAAGGCAGGACAAAGATTTTTACAACCACAGCCACTGTATCGAAAGCTGGATGTGAAGATCATTGAAGAAGAGCGCAGCAGGCTGAGCGACCACCAATGAGATCCAATCCGGAGGAAACCCTCCGGATTTTTTTATTTCATGTTTCCCCAGAAAGCGCAGCGCACCCAGTTGGGAAGGGACTTTAAGAGGGGGAGCATTACTTCTTCAGCGCGCTGCATGAACCCGTCATTATTGTATAGATCTCCGCCTGTTTCACGAACCAGATCACTGACGCTGCGGAGAATAATGACCCTGGTGGAATTGCGATGGGCAGTCCAGGCGATCGCACCGGATTCCCAATCCGCGGCTGCGGCTTCGTATTCTTCTACAATTCTTCGCACATTCGCGGGATCCAAGTCCTGGTCAGCCGACACCAGGCGACCCAAACGTACTTTCTGCGGAAACGGTTCGGATAAATAGGACAGGTCGATATGCGTGGTATAGTCCTGGATTGCCTGAAGCGGGTTCCCCATTCTCTCAAAAATGTCATAAATTATCGTTTCATCTGCCAGAATGGTTTCACCAACGCTGATCCGCCCATCAATTCCGCCGCAGGTGCCAATGTTGATCAGCAACCTGGGATGCCATTTGTTGATCACGTACTGCGTGCTTGCAGCCGCCGATACCTTTCCCCAACCACCGCAAAACATCACGGCATACTTGCCTGCCAGGTTGGTAAAAAAGTATGGTCCAAAGGGTGATGTCTGAATGGTAGGATTATGGTGGAATGAAATAACGGTTTTCCACTCAGCCTGAGCTGAAATTAAAACAACCACATCCATCCTTGAGTCTTCAAATGCATTATCTTTCATCATTCCCCCGCGTTTATTTTATTTTTCTCCTGATATGATGTTAAAACCTGTTCTTTTGAGTTTCGTTGTGTGTTGTGAATTCTTTTGAGCAGCATTCCACAAAATATCGGCAACCGAAAAAGCCGATTGATCGCGACCCAACTGGCGGGCGTTTTCCGTCCTTTTCTTTAATAATTGTCCATCGTTCTGTAAAAGATGGTGCAAAGTTTCGAGCATCTCAACCAGAGATTCAGCCATGTCACCTGCCTCATAGGTTGTGACGTATTCCGCATTACCGGTTTCCTGTCCGGGGATCACTTCGATCAAGATCATCGGCAGACCACATGCCAGCGATTCAGTAACGATCAACCCACCCGCCTTACAGATGATCAAATCCGCGGCTTTCATCATGGGCGGCATATTTTCGACAAAATCGTAAATGTGAGCCGGTATATGCCAATTGAACTGGTTCAATTCTCTGTATAGATCTTCATTCTTACCCGCCACAACCACCACCTGCAGCGGGATACCAAAATGGTTGACCACGTTTAATGCATCCACCAATCTTTCGACCCGCTTGCTTCCGACTGCAAGGATGGTGGTCATGTCCGGTGTCCATCCCAAATCTTTGCGAATTTGCACTTTGTCTCTTGTCTCTGCAGATATGTTGGGGTGAACCGGTATCCCAGTAATGGTGATTTTCTCAGCCGGGATACGGTTGCTCATCGCCAAATCGGCAACAATCTGGTTGGGCACCAGGCAACCATCGACCCTGGGGTTAAACCATAAGCGGTGAACGGTTGCAAGATCGGTTACCACGGTGTAAAACGGTACGCGATATTTTTTACTGCTTCTAAAAAACAAGGCAAGCGGAGCCTGATACATCGGATACGTAACCAGGACGACATCCGGCTTACTTGCGGTAATGATCTCCCGCATCACCTCGTACAACAACAACCCGAGCGACCGCTCCATTAATGCCGAGGGAACCAGATTGTCGCTGGCAGCATAACCGAGCTGGTATAGTTCAGGGACAGCTTTCACCCATTTGTCATAATCAGCCTGTGAATCGCGTAGAAAAAGCGGGGCACGGTCGTTATCCAACGGGTTTACGATGGAGACCTCCACAGCGCTGCCATATTTTCGCTCCAATGCCATGCTCACTGCATTGGCAGCACTGCGGTGGCCAAAACCTGCATCTGCTGTAAGTATCAGAATCTTCTTTGGTTTGTCAGTCATCGCACAAACCTCGTCCACCCTCTTTTACGAAAACAACAATAAAAATTTTATGGTGATTCCGGCGGAAGCGTGCCGGAAAAATATTGTTTGATCAATTGTAAAGCAGTTCGCGCTGCTGAACGTTTATTTTGGATTCGATCCCCATTCCAATTGAAGCGCCATGCCCAGTCTCCATCGTAAGCACTTAATGCGAGCCAGACCGTACCCACGGGTTTTCCGGGTAATCCGCCGCCGGGTCCGGCAATTCCACTGATGGACACACCGAGCAGCGAGTCGATGGGAAAACCGCCGGCCAGCGACCTGCGTACGCCTTGTGCCATTTCCAGTACAGTTTGGCGACTGACTGCACCATATTTGGTTAAGGTCTCATGCTTTACACCCAGCAGGGCTTCTTTGGCTTCATACGCATAGGCGGTGACGCTGCCCAGGTAGTAATCCGAAGAGCCGGCGATGTTGGTGATCATGTGACCCACCAGTCCACCCGTGCACGACTCCGCCATTACCAGCTTCATGTGATGCGAACGCAATAAATCGCCAATCTGAACCTCGAGAGGTGTACGCTTCAATGTCGCTCCACTTTGATAGTTATTTTATTATAACCTTCCCAATCAAGATTGGAAGTATCCAACAAGACCTGAAATAGAAATGGGTTTTGATCCATCCACTCGCAAGTTGCGGATTAATCTTCCGCAGTGCAGGTGGATGAGACTGAAATATTTTCAATATCCTTCAACGAACTCCGTGAGGAGACATCCAGCTTCAAACCGCACATATCAGGGCGGGAGACCATTGCTTTTACATGGTAGAAGAGGGGCAAGACCGGCAGTTCCTCGGCCAGAATTTCCTGCATACGCTGATTGGCAGCGGCAAACAATTCTGTGTTCAAGCCGGCAGATAGCGCAGAAGCACATTCAGCGTCATACTCCTCATTAGAAAATCCGGTGATGTTGACGCCGCCATACCTGGTTCCCAGCCAATCATTTTTCTGGGTTGGTATCTCAGAAGTCGAGTACAAAAAGCAAGGGGGCTGCCGCCCGGTAGACCAAGCCAATTCAGCCAGGTCGAAGTTACGGCCAAAAACCTTACCGCCTGGCCCCGAAGCGTACATATCCTGCACACTCAGGTATGTTGGAGTCACCTTGATGCCGCATTCAGCCAGAGAATTTACCACGATCTCGGCAGTGCTTTGGTGTAACTGACTTTCAGTTAAATAATAATTGATGGAAAATTCCGTGCCTTGAGCAACATTGGAAATTCCCCGTGCGATCCGCGGAGTTGAAGGATCTCCGTCGGCTTCCACCCATCCGGCTTCCTCCAGTAACTGGTTTCCCAGGACAGTGTCATGGGTATAGGTCTTCAGGTTGCTGCCGGTATAGGGATGCGAGGATGTTAAATAGGTATCGGGGATCGTCGATTGGCTCAGTAATACATTGGTCGCAATACTCTCGCGGTCAATGCAATAACCAAACGCCTGTCTCACACGCACATCGCCGAAAAAATCCTGCCTGTCAACGTAAGGATTATAAAGATCGTCGTAGGAAGCGGGTTTGATCCCAAAATTCAAACCTTCCCATTCAGGCCCCATGCCGAAATAGGCTTTTAATTTTCCCGCCAATTCCAATTCACGAATTGGTTTGATCTGAGTTTCCAGTGCAACGGAAGTATCGATGATATCGCATTCACCGGTGACGATGGGGGATAGATCAGCATCCGGAACAGCATTGATGAAACGGTAGACCAGCACATCATAAAACGGCAAGCCTTGGCTGCTGCGGAAGTAATTTGGATTTTTAACCAGGCGGATATGATCATTCGCCACCCACTCATCGATCTGATATGCGCCCCAACCAACCGGTTTGCGCGCGGACAGTTCATCGGTTTTCATTTGTTCGGCGCTCAGGTTTTCCAGAACGTGTTTTGGAAGCGGAATCCAGAAGAAAGCAGAAGGATTCTGTGTCAAGTAACCGGGTTGTCCCACCCATTCCACCGTAGTTTCGTCGACCGCGGTATAGGAAAATGTGCGGTTGATATTCGTTTTGGTCACCTGGGTTGCCGGATCAGCGCTTATGTTGTAGGAAAACACAGAATCTTCAGCCGTCAGCGGAAGACCGTCTGACCATTTGATCCCTTCGAGCAGGGAGAAACGCACCACCATTTGAGTCAAGTTCAAGGGTGAAACACCATCCCATTCCACCGCGCAATCTGGAGATGTACAACCCTCAGCAAATACCTTGACGCCTTTTTCAAGGGCAACAATATCTCCTTCCAGGTTGGCTACGGCATCACCAGCAGTGACGGGCACGGTTTGTAAAGTCACCCCGCTCTGCCCCAAGGCTGGGAGTTCTTTAAGGATCACAGGGGAAGGTTCATAATTCACAGTATCGATGGGTCCATCATAGATGGCTTCCAGAACACTCCACATCGAGCGGGATGAATTGCCGTAGAGGTACAGGCTTTCCGGTTCCTGTCCGATGCAGACCACGAGCGTCTTTTGCGGGGTTGTAGTTGGGGTTGCAGTAACTTCGGCGGTCTCGGTAACCTTCGAGACCGGGGTGGAATTAATCTTTCCACATCCAGTAAGAATAAACATTCCCACAACGAGAAGGATGACGAGCCTGCGAATGGTTCGACTTTTATTTTTCATTCTGTGCCCTTAAGTATCGGTTTCATTGTTGTGGTAATTATAAAGCATAGCATGGAGAAAAAAAACCGACCCCTTTTCAGGGATCGGAAAATACTTTTGAAAGCGGAGGATCATTTGCCGCGCATACGCGGATCGAGCACATCTCGCATGGCATCGCCGACGAGGTTCCATCCCATCACGAACAATACAAGGGTGAGACCAGGCCAAACCACGATGTACCAGTAATTGCCCAGGCTGGTAATCCAGTTGCGGGCAAAGCTGAGTACCTGACCCCAGTCGGCATAACCGACTTCGGTACCAATTCCCAGGAAGGAAAGCGCTGCAAAGCCCAGTACCACGTCGCCAATACCGAGCGAGGCCAGTACCAGCGTGGGGAATATGGCATTTGGCAGGATATGCCTGAATAGAATACGGCCGTCCTTGACCCCGGCAACCCGCGCCGCCAGGACAAAATCACGCTGCTTGACTGACAGGATATCGCTGCGGATGACACGCGAGTATCCCATCCAGCCAAAGGTGATCAAGGCCAGCGTGGCGGGTATCAAACTCCTTCCGATCACCGGCGTCAACACCGCCGCCATGATCAACGCCATCATGATGTATGGGATGGTCATAAAGACATCCACGATACGCATGAGGATATTATCGATTGCACCACCGTAATAGGCCGCGATGGAGCCGATGATAACACCGATCAAAAAGGTGGCCACCACAACAATGAAACCGGTCTTGAAAGCGGTGCGCGTTCCCCAGATGATACCGTAGAAGATATCATACTGACCCTGGGCAGTGCCAAGCAAATGCACCCATTTGTCCTTGCCGGTCAATGGTGTATACCAGAAGGGGATATCGGGAACATTCTTTTTCCATTCTGCGCCCATAGGCCGCGGCTCGCCGCTGAAACCGTCTCTGGGGATCTTGAATGGATCCTTCCCCACAGGGGGAGCAATCACCGGGGCAAATATGGCGATCAGAATGAATAAACCGATCAGGATAAAACCCATAATCGATGCGGGAGTTTTGAGCAATCCTTTTATGATGCGATAGTTCTCCGGACCGAGAATCCGTTCAACGCGGCCGATCTTTCGTTCGGGAAGAACCTCTTTCAATAATGAGTTGTCTGCACTAGGTGTCGTGAGTGTCATTATTTTCTCTCCTTAATCCAGGCGTACACGGGGATCGATCACGCCGTAAAGCACATCCACAACCAGGTTCGCGATGATCAGGATAAACCCGTTGAAGATCGCAAATCCAAGGACCGTGACCACATCCAATTGCTGGGCTGCATTCGCGGCAGCCTGACCGATGCCAGGATAATTGAACACCGTTTCCGTGATCACCACACCTCCCAGCAGAGAAACCACTTGCATACCCGCCAGGGTGACAATGGTAAGCATTGCATTGGGGCGGGCGTGTTTATTGATGACGACCTTCTCTGATAGTCCTTTGGCGCGCGCGGTTGTCACATATTCCATGCGCAAGGTTTCCAACATGGAAGAACGTGTAACACGGACAAAGGTTGCCCAGCTAATGTAGGAAAGCGTCAGGATGGGCAGGATCATGTGTCTGAGCGCATCCCAAAATACGTCCAGGCGTCCATTGAGCAAGGCATCTATGGTCAGCAGTTTTGTGTACTGGTGGAATTGACCCGAAAAGATCAACTGGCTGACCCAATCCGACATCTTGCCTGGCAGGAACCATCCAAGTTTCGCATAGAACAGGATCAAAACCAACAAGCCAAACACAAATGTTGGGAACGAGGTACCGACGATACTAAAAATTCGCGCCGCCTGGTCAATAAATCCATTTTGGTGCACGGCAGCCTGGACCCCCAACCAGATACCCACTGAAAGCAATGGAAATACCGTCCACAAAGCCAAGTCCAGCGTATTGGGGAAGCGGTTCTTGATGATATCGATCACGGGCTGGGTTCCAGTGCGTGAGTAACCGAAATCGCCATAAAGGATTCCTCCGTGGCGATCACCGGTAACGGGGTCTTTTACTCCCACCAACCAGCGCCAGTATTGCTCGTGGATTGGCCGATCCAATCCATACCTGCGGATGATACCCCTGATCTGGTTCTCGTTTTTTGGAAAATCTCTTACATATAATGCAGACCGCTCGACCGGGCCCAGGAATTGGAGCATTCCAAAGATGATGATGGTCACTCCAAAAAGCAGGACCGGCACGAGGAGCAAGCGGCGTATGATGTAATTGGTCATCTGGTCACCTCAAATTAGTCTCACCAACCGGCATGCCTTGAACATATTTTTCACGACATGCCGCTGAGTAAAACCTCAGGGTTTCATGCGGGAGCCTTTTCAGGCCCCCGCATGTTTTTACACATTACTCAGCTCAGATCTATCCTACTCAACCAGGAAGTTGAAGAGGATGACATCCTGCTGTAAACCGGGGCGTCCAATGTACAGGCGCAGCGGTTTGTCGCTGGCGGTATTGCACAGGGTGAAGCGATCCATACCGAGTTTTTCGGTATCGATAGCGCAAACCTGCTGGGCGGCCTTGTAGCTATTGGTTTCTTTTTCGTAAACCATAGCCTCACCAACCAGCGGATCGACCTGGGCGCGATATTCAGCGGGAACTACGATGGCATCGGCTTCACCAGCCTGCAGCATCGCGAAGCGGGTACCAAACTCGGCGACTTCCACGATCTTTACGAAGTCAAGTTTGGCGGGCTCGCCCCAGTAATTCGCGTTCTTTGCCAGGACGACTTCCTGTCCAGGAGTCCAGTGATCAAGCTTGAAGGGACCAGTACCATTCATGATCGGGGTGAAGATGTCTTCTTCAGGCTGCATGGCATAGAAATTCTGCCAGGTATCGCAGGAACCATCCCAGCCACCCTTTTCGATGACCCATTCCTTGTCCATGATGGAACCCCAGCCATTAGCAATGGTCGGGAGGAAAGGACCCCAGGGTTGTGCAAGGGTCATGGTCACGGTGCCAGCGGCGTCGTCAGCCACGATTGCGGCTTTGACTTTTTCGCAAGCAGCTACGAGTTTTGCAGGGTCATTGGCCATCATCAGTTCGCGGTCGTCAGCGGAAGCGCCTTCGTCCACGATCATGCTGACGTCATCCATACCCACACCAAAGAAGGGTTCAGAGAGCATCCACTGCGGGGAGGAATAACCACCCTGCAGCAATCCACGCTGGAAGGTATAGGCAACATCTTCAGGGGTCAGATCGCCACCTTCATGGAACTTTACACCCTTGCGGATGGTGAAGGTCCAGACGGTGCCGTCATCGGAAACGGTCCAGGACTCGGCCAACTGCGGCTCGAATTCGCTGGTGGATTCGCCCTTGTAGAAGACGAGGGTTTCGTAGACGTTCTGGATGACCTCACCGGAAGCGGTGTCATAGGAGCGGGCGGGATCCAAAGTTTCAGGACCACCAGCGATGGTGACATAGGTGAAAGTGGTGTCATCAGGTGAACCGCTCTTGGAAATGGTGCGGTAGTAGATATTCGAGAAGATGGGGTTCATGACACGGCCGGAAACCCATTTCTGCTCGTAACCGTGGGAAGTGGCAAGCACCAACGGGATGCCAGGAACATTATCGTAGTAGAGCTGGTTGAAGCGGCCATAGACCTCAGCGCGATCTTCAAACTTAACCTTGCCAACGCCCTCATCCAACAGGACTTTGAACTCAGCTTTCATGTCAGCGGGCATATTCTGGCGGCTGCCATATGTTCCTGTGGTATACGGCTGATACCAGTTGTGGGGATCGTCGATATCTTCCAACCAACCAGCGGTCATGATGGGGATCTTGTGAGCGCGCTGGGCACCCAGGTAGGACGGCCAGGGGAGACCAAGGATTTCAACCGAGAACTTCTCGTTGACGGCTGCGAGGTTCTGCTGCATGATCTCAGCCATAACCTGTCGGGTCGTGTTGCCGGTGTTGTAGAGCATCTGAACACGGAAACCCATTTCCCATACGTCATCGGGATCCTCGCCAGCGGCGACACCGTCTTTATCGACATCGGCCAGCTTGAATTCTTCGGCGCATTTGTCGAGGTCCATTGTATAGTGAGGGGCATCCAGGGTATAACCAGCCTGACCGGGGAGCGAGAGGGTCAAGGACTGAACCGCTTCACCCTTGTAGACATCATTGACGACTGTATCCCAGTCAAAGCAGTAAGCAAAAGCTTTGCGGATATGAACGTCATCAAAGAATGTGGGCGGGACACCATTGCCGTCCAGTTTGTTCGAGCCCAGATATGGGTTCATCACAACTTCTTCAACAACGGCTTCGGTCGGAGCAGCCGTTTCGCCAGCGGCGGGTGTTTCAGCAGCCGGTGTGGGCTGCGCGCAGGCGGTTAAAACAAGGCTGATGACCATCAACACACCAAGTAAAACATAGAACTTACGCATTGTTTCTCCTCCTTGTGAGAAATTCGTTTGATTCGAACGCGTACATTGTTTGTATTGCATAAATTACTTCAACCGAAATACTCATCACCTCCTTATAAAACTCCATCATCTATATCATATGACAGGCAGCAAAATGACCTGGCTGCACTTCTCGCCACTCGGGCTTCTTCTCGGCACAGATCGTTTCTGCGATCGGACAGCGTGTGCGGAAGCGGCACCCGGAAGGCGGATTGACGGGGGAAGGCACGTCGCCTTCGAGGATGATGCGGCGGCGTTGTTCGCTGTAAACAGGATCAGCCACCGGTATTGCAGAAAGCAATGCCTGGGTATAGGGATGCAGCGGATTTCTGTACAGCTCGTTGCGATCTGCAAGCTCCACGATAATGCCCAGGTACATCACTGCCACACGACTGCTGATATGACGCACCATGGATAGGTCGTGGGCGATGAAAAGGTAAGTTAGGTTGAATTTTTCCTGCAACTCTTCGAGCAGATTGACCACCTGAGCCTGAATGGAAACATCCAGAGCAGAGATCGGCTCGTCGCAAACAATAAAAGCGGGTTCCAGGGCCAGGGCTCGGGCAACGCCAATACGCTGCCGTTGACCACCGGAAAACTCGTGCGGATAACGATTGGAAAAATCAGGGTTGAGTTTTACGAGATTAAGCAGGTCAGCAACCCTCTCATCAATTTGTTTGCCTGTGGCTTCGCCAAATGCCATTAGCGGTTCACCGACGATATCACGGACGGTCATGCGAGGATTGAGGCTTGCATAAGGATCCTGGAAGATCATTTGCATCTCACGCCGCATCATGCGCATGGCTTCGGGTTTCAAATTGACGAGGTTTTTGTCCTGAAAGTAAACATTTCCTGCAGTAGGTTTGTACAACTGGAGAATCGTGCGACCGGTTGTTGATTTACCGCAGCCTGACTCGCCAACCAGACCAAGGGTTTCACCTTTGTGAATCTCGAACGAAACACCATCAACTGCATGGACTGCACCCACCTGGCGGCGAATCACACCGCGCAGAATAGGAAAGTGCATCACGAGATCTTCGACTTTAATCAATACGTTGTTTTCAGAGGCCATTAGCGCAAACTCCCGGTTTTAGTATCGACCCAACATGCAACTCGGTGACCAGGGGCAACTGGTTCAAGCAGCGGATTTTCAGCCCAGCATTTTTCTTTCACATAAGTGCAGCGGGGAGCAAACGGGCAGGCATGCGGTTTCTTATATAGAATTGGAGGCATCCCTTCAATCGAGAAAAGTTTTGAGTGTGTCTGTTCATGAATCTGGGGCAAGCTCCCCAACAATCCAAGCGTGTATGGATGTGAAGGGTTGGCATAAAGGTCTTTGACACCCGATTCTTCGATGATAAAACCACCATACATGACCATGACCCGGTGAGCGATGCTGGCAACCACACCCAAGTCGTGCGTGATCCAAATGATTGCCATGCCCAGTTCATCGCGCAACCTTTTAACCAGGTCAACGATCTGGGCTTGAATGGTCACATCCAGGGCGGTGGTGGGTTCATCAGCGATCAGGATCTGAGGGTTGCAGGAGAGTGCCATGGCGATCATCACACGCTGGCGCATACCTCCAGAATATTGATGGGGATAATCCTTTAACCTATCACCGGCATTCGGAATCCCGACCAATCCCAACAGTTCGATCGATCGATTACGTGCCTGTTCTTGGGTCATATTCAAGTGAAGCATCAGAGGCTCTGCAAGCTGTTTGCCAATGGTCATAACAGGATTGAGAGAGGTCATCGGGTCCTGGAAGACCATGCTGATCTGTCCACCGCGGACATGCCGTATTTCTTCCGGACTCATCTTCAACAGATCAGTTCCACGAAAAAACGCTTCTCCGGCTACGATCTTACCCGGAGGCGATTGAATCAACCGCAGGCATGAAAGCATGGTCACAC
Source organism: Anaerolineaceae bacterium (assembly GCA_034428895.1). Lineage (GTDB taxonomy): Bacteria > Chloroflexota > Anaerolineae > Anaerolineales > Anaerolineaceae > UBA6107. The sequence continues at coordinate 15,204 of DAOUGM010000080.1, read as the reverse complement.
TTTTGCCACAACCGCTTTCGCCCACCACACCGAGGGTTTCACCTTCAGTTAATGAAAAAGATACCCCATTAACTGCGTGTACGACCCCTTCGGGTGTCTTAAAATGAGTCTCAAGATTCTGTACGTTTAACAATTGATCGACCATCTACGAGTCCTCTTTGAAATAGTATAGATGTTTAATTTTATATAGAAAATTCGGCATAGAATAGTTTACCATAAAAAGAAAATGACTGACTCCAAGACCACGTTACAAAAATAACAAGTTAATGGGGCATTATGTCCGCAATCGATCAGAAATCAAAAAAATCCGGGTTAACCACCTCGGCCAATTTGTGAATATTGGATAGACGAATCCAGGGCATTTCCAATGCAGGCTTGCAATTGGTGACCTGGCTATAAATGGTTGTACACTTAACCCATTTCCCTTCGAAATCAACCAAGACATCCACCTGCCCCATATATTGATCAAAATTACTCAGGATCAATTGACGATCGCGGATCACGTACTCCTTTACCGTGTTCAACGCACCCATATGCATGGACCTGGCAACATTGGCTGGAATTTCTTTGTCATAATTATCCCGGGCAAATTGGATCAATTCGTCGACAATCCGCACCGGGTCACGCAAGTTTTTGTTTAATAAGGAATCCCCAGTGTTACCGGCCAAGCCGAAACTTAACGCACACACGATCATCGGAACGATGATCGCATACCTGCTTGAGGTAAATAATGCCTGTTCGACAAGAATTCTTTCCAACAAGCCGTTGATAATGGCAACTACGGCGATGATGGCGAACCCAAACCAAAGATTTTGATTCAGGTCCGAATAAAATGGATATTTAAGATACTCGCCCAGCGACGAGTTGAAAATTTTGATCAACGCCGGGGCTACCCGAATTGGCAGCCAGATGATCAATTGAGAATAAAGAAAAGCCAATGCCACCCAGGGAAAAATTGCCAGAAACGTGTGTGGGATTTTAATCGTCAACCAGCCGACCAAACCGCTGGAAACGAGACAGATCACCAAACCTGGAATGAACTTTACCCATGGAAACGCGCCGTGCGCGCTAGATAATAACAAACCATCAATCCCCCATGCAAAAACCGCGAACGACAACCCGCCTGCGAGACCGTATAACAATCCCGCGATTTGCTTTTGCCTGCTTAATTCAGGTTTCATTGAAAAACCTCGAGCGATTTACTCGATTTTATATCTTGATTATCGGCGTTGAGCAATAAAAGTATATCATGATAACTCAAATTTTTAAAAAGTCAATATCGTAAAATTCCCTATCGTAAAATTCCCCTCATTAAATTGTAATCATTCTGCTGGACTGCTTTACAAGCCTATCGCATTACGTGCACTAGTCATCCCCGCACCGCATGCGCAGGTAGGATTCATACCTCTCGGGGCTTACTTTTCCCTCTTCCACGGCTTGGACCACCGCGCAGCCCGGTTCTTCGAAATGGGTGCAGTCATTGTATAGGCAGTGACGCACCAGATTGCGCAACTCAGGAAAATACCCGTCCAGCTCCTCCGGCTGGGTATCCCATAGCGACAGGCGCCGTATCCCCGGGAGATCTGCCACAAAACCACCTTCATCAAGCGGAAACATTTCTCTTACAACCGTTGTATGCCTGCCCCGGTCCTTATGGCTGCTCACCTCACGAACCGCCAGCCCAAGGCCTGGCTGGACCTTGTTCAATAAACTCGATTTACCCACCCCGGAGGGTCCAGTCAACGCGGAGATCTTTCCGATCAGCGCGTTTTTTAACTCCCTGATGCCTTCTCCAGTCACGACAGAGGTGTAAATCACCCGATACCCCAGAGGGGGGTAATCATGGAATATTTCCTTGGCGTGCCGAACGCCGATCAAGTCGACCTTGTTGGCAATGATCAATGCCTGGAGTTCCTGCTTTTCAGCGATCACAAGAAAACGATCCAGCATGCGCAAGTGGGGTTCAGGCGAGGCGCAGGCAAAAACTGCCACGATCTGATCCGGGTTTGCCAGCAGAATCTGGCGGAATTCGCCGCGCGGTGTCGGATCCATGCGAACCAGCTCTTTCAGGCGCGGTTCGATCTGCTCCACAACGCCCGTGCCTTCCGGCAGCAAGCTGATTTGAACCCGGTCGCCGATACTGATAACATCCCCCTGAATGGTACGCCGTTTCAAGCGCCCACGCAGAACGCAGGTTACCACTCCTGCATCGGTCAGTACGTTATAAAAACCGGACTGGTAGCGGACAACCCTGCCTGGAACCATGGAGATATTCACGGATACGGCGTTTACTCCCCTTCTTTGGTAGGCGTCTTGGTAATGTAGATGCTCTGTTCCCAGGGATAAGTGGTATATACCTCACCAGCAAAATAAGCTTCGATCACGCGCCGGAAAATCGGAGCCGCAATGGCGGAGCCATCACCGGCGTATTCGGCAACCACCGCCACGGCAATATCGGGTTTCTCCGGGTTGTTGTTGTCGGTGAAACCGGCAAACCAGGAATGCGGATCCTCTATGGATGTGGTCGCTGTTCCAGTCTTGCCGTAAATCCTCGACTGCAAACCCAGGAACCTGCGGTAGGCTGTGCCGCGTTCATTACGCACAACTTCGTACATGCCTTGTTTGATCGCATCCAGGTTCTTCTCACTGACAGGAAGTTTATTGTTGATTTCGGGTTTGAATTCTTCCAGGATGGATCCGTCGAGCGTGGTGATCTTTTCGATGATCTGCGGGCGGTATAACGTGCCGCCATTGCCAATCGCAGCAATAAAACTTGCCACCTGCAGGGGTGTAACCAGCATGTCTCCCTGACCGATTCCCATCTGCACGGCAGCGCCTTCCGTGGTTGGATCGGTGATCTTTCCGACCTCCTCCGCTACGGCTTCGATGCCTGTTGCTTCACCCAACCCAAACTCGCGCGCCATATTCGAAAGGTATGTGGCACCTTTCTGGCGGTAGAGATCCAGCCCCAGGTGATAGAACCACGGATTGCACGATCTCATGATCCCTTCCACCAGGGTCAAATTACCCGAAGGCGGCAATTCCTTGTCAAACGTCCAGTCGTTGCCCACAAAACCGGGAAGTTCGGTAAACTGGCTTGTGCATTCGTACCTCGAATCCGGTGTGTACAAACCCGATTCCAAGGCTGCCGCGGCGGTGACCAATTTGAATACCGAACCCAGCGGGTAGGCGGATTGGGCAGCGCGGTTCCACAGCGGTTTTCCTTCATCATTGACGAGGTTCTGCAGCTCATACTGGCTGTTGACGTTTTCAGGCTGAAAGACGTTGGGGTCGAACCCGGGTGAGGAGGCCATCGCAAGGACACGCCCGGTATCTCTTTCAATGACTACGATCGCACCGCTGAATCCGTATAATGCTTTTTGAACAAGCAATTGAAGGTTTTTATCCAGGGTCGTATAGATCGAATCGGCGGCTTTTGGATCGGAATATCCGAGGCGGGTGGAATAGGTACCGTCCGCATTGACAACATACAGTTCAGCAGCGGGTTTTCCACTCAGGTATTCCTCGCCCCATTTTTCAAGTCCGGCAGTGCCGATCTTTTCATCGCCAGCATACCCTTTGCGGCGGTATTCATCATATTGCTCAGGAGAGATGTACTGTAAATATCCCACCACCTGGGGGGCGATACCGCCGTTGTAATAATAACGACCGGAATAAGGATTCACCACCAACCCGGTGAACTGGTCCAGCGTATTCTTACGGGCGTCATATCCTTCTTTTGAGATTTCACCGATGGGTGTATATGCATCGGCAGCCGTATCCTTATAAATGTCCACGACCATGTTTTTGGGAATCCCGGTCATCTCGCTTAACTGCACGATCAGGGATTCTTCCTGCCGATCGGAGATCTGCCCGCGGACAACACCCAATGCCACCGCATCGGTGTTGGCAGCGATGATATTGCCTTCGCGGTCATAGATCTCGCCGCGTGCGGGAGGAGAGATCTGCAGCGCCAGTTTTTTACCTCCACTGAGTTCGGGCAGGATTAACCCGCTTTCCCATTGGACCTTCCATGCGCCATTCTCAGCGACCAGGTTCATCTCCATCTTGCGCAGGATATCGCTGAAGAGGCTGGTTTTCAGATTGACCTGGTAGCCTATTTTGGCCGAACCGGGATTGACCAGCGCAGTTAACACGCCATATTCGATTTCCTGCAATGTCATGCTCACAGCAGCATCGGAATAGACCTTGGTAAACTCTTCCTCGGATATGGCATCCCGGCTGGTCTGAGACAGCATGGCATACATTCCGGCATAGTCGGCTGTGTTCCACTTTTCCAGGAAGTCCAGTACGGTTTCAGACACGTCGGGCAGGCTGGTGGTTTGGACCACAGGAGTCGGTAAACTTTCACCCGGTTCCACCGTAGGCTTTACCCCGTTCGAACACGCAGTCAATAACACAAGTGCAATGATGATCACACGCCAGATTTTCTTCATTTTTTCCTCCCGGCAACGACCCGGGTTATCCAATTTCTTCTCCAGAAAGAACACGCTTAAATATAGGGCAAGTATAAGCCAATTCGCGCTGGCACCGGTAGGGCACCTGATTTCGGGAGCCAAAACCCATTTTTCGCAATGTGCGCTCCAGGTGGCAGAGCGGCAATCCCATTACGCTGGCAAAACACCCGTTCATTTTCTCCACCGGATGAAATTCGGGGTGCTGGATGGCATACGCCCCTGCCTTGTCCATTGGGTCGCCAGTGGAAATGTAGGTGTCGATCTCCTCATCGGTATAGGCTCTCATCTTGACCGCTGTGGAGCACAGGTCTTCCATCAGTGTTCCGCGGGAAGGGGTCGAAAGGACGATCGCGGTGTGTACCATATGGGTACGCTTGCGTAACTGTCTTAATATCTTCGCGGCATCTTCCAGGTCGAGGGGTTTCCCGATGATGTGATCTCCGTCCGCCACCGTGGTGTCGGCTGCCAGAACGATGCCGCCAAAAGGAGCGTAACGTGCGCAAGCCCTGGCCTTCTCGTGAGCCAGCCGCATGACGTAATCAGTAGGGGTTTCCCCCGCGACAGGATTTTCATCGATGTCCGCCAGCGTTGTGGTATACGGCAAATCCAGCCAGCTCAATAATTTCCGGCGGCGGGGTGAATTTGAAGCCAGAACGATCAGGGGTACTTCCATAAGAATTATTCTAACATACCCTCAAACTCGCTGCCGGTGTTCAAACAATCGGGTAAAATTGTATGAACAAGTCCGCAAACGAGAGGCCTTTATGCTGAAATTTCAAGAAAGAATTCTCCAGGAAGGGAGAAATCTGGGGGGCGGGATTTTAAAGGTAGACAGCCTGATCAACCACCAGGTGGATCCACAATTAATGGATGAATGCGGCATCGAATTTGCCCGGCGTTTTGCCGGTGTTGGTGCCACCCGTATATTGACTGCGGAAATATCCGGAATTGCTCCGGCGCTGATGACAGGCCGCCACATGAACCTTCCAGTGGTTTACGCCAGAAAAACCCGCCCGGTGACAATGCCGGATACCGTGTATTTGACCGTGGCGCCTTCGCACACCAAAGGCAGGATGGTGGAACTGATCGTTTCGCCGGAATATTTAAAGCCGGTTGAAAAGGTGTTGATCATCGATGACTTTCTCGCCACCGGCTCGACCATCCTCGGGCTGGTGCGCCTTGCGCAAGCCGCGGGAGCGACAGTGTGCGGGGTAGGCGCATTGATCGAAAAAACATTCGAGGGCGGCCGACAGGCACTGGAAGCGTTGAACATCCCCATCGAGGCACTGGTCCAGATCACAAACATGGACGGTACCCAGATCAAATTCGCAGAGTAATCAAGCATCCTTCAATGAGCAATACGGTAGCAATCCTGGATTTCGGTTCACAATATACGCAGCTCATCGCGCGCCGCGTGCGCGAGTTGAATGTGTATTGCGAAATCTTTGCCTGCGATGCCTCCGAAGAACTGGTGAGCAAACTTTCTCCCGCGGCATTCATTTTATCCGGCGGACCAGCATCCGTTTATGCCGAGGGAGCCCCTCGTTTGCCCCAATTTGTCATCGACAGCGGACTGCCGATATTGGGGATTTGCTACGGCATGCAATTGCTCTCGCTTTCGTTCGGCGGAGGGGTCAGCGCCGCGGAAAACAGGGAATATGGATTGGCACAAATCGAATGCAGCGTTCAAAATCCGCTGCTGCCTTGCACATCTCAGACTGTCTGGATGTCTCACGGCGACCAGGTCGAAGCCCTTCCGGCAGGTTTTATGCTGCTCGCAAGTTCCGCCAATACGCCGATCGCAGCCATGGGCGACCCGCAAAGAGGTATTTACGGCGTGCAATTCCACCCGGAAGTGCACCATACGCCGCACGGCAGGGAAATCTTAAGTAATTTTCTTTTCAACGTCTGCAAAATCCAGGCGGATTGGACCCCCGAGAACATCATCTCCGCTGCCGTGACACGCATCCGTGAACAGGCTGGTGGCAACAAAGTGATCTCCGCGGTCAGCGGCGGCGTGGATTCCAGCGTGGCTACCGTGCTGGTGCACCGCGCCATTGGAGATCAGCTCAGCGCCGTATTTGTGGACACCGGCTTGCTGCGCCTGGGTGAAGCCGACCAGGTGGAAGCCACGCTCAAAAACAACCTGGGAATCCGGTTCACCAGGGTAAATGCAGCCGAACAGTATTTCGATGCCCTGGCGGGGGTGGCAGACCCGGAAACCAAACGCCGCATCATCGGCGCCAAATTCATTGAATTCTTCGAAGAGGAAGCTGCGCGCATCGGAAATCCTCCGTTCCTGGTGCAGGGGACCATTTACCCGGACGTGGTGGAATCTTCCGCCCCTGAACGCGGACAAGCGCAAAGGATCAAATCACATCATAACGTGGGCGGTTTGCCGGAACACATGAAGTTCAAACTTATCGAACCGCTGCGCTATTTGTTCAAAGATGAAGTGCGCAAGATCGGAGAAGCCCTTGGAATACCTGCGGATATGGTCTGGCGCCAACCCTTCCCCGGCCCCGGACTGGCGGTGCGCTGCCTGGGAGAGGTCACGCCGGAGCGGGTTAAGCGCCTACAGCTTGCGGATGCAATATTCACTTCGGAACTGAAACGGGAAGGACTGATCGACCGCAAACCGGTGGAAGGCAAACCCATGCTGGCGCAAGCCTTCGCCGCGCTGCTGCCAGTTCGTTCAGTGGGTGTCATGGGAGATCAACGTACCTACCAGGAAACCGCCGCCCTGCGCGCCGTGACTTCGGAAGATTTCATGACGGCTGATTGGGCTCAATTACCTTTTTCATTATTGGGGAAAATTTCCACCCGCATTGTGAACGAAGTGCCGGGCATCAATCGTGTGGTTTACGATATTACCTCCAAACCGCCCGCAACCATTGAATGGGAGTAAGGCCATCTCCGGTTCACAAGCATTGAAAAGCCAGTATTTTGTTTTACAATTGCGTTAGGCGAACAATTCTATGAAACTTAATTTTTTAAAGTTCCCAACCCTACAGGTCATATTGACCGCGGCTGCCGCCCTGATGTTTTTCATCACCTCGGTGTCTGCCCAACCTGCCGCTGGCATCGATCTTTCGCAACCCGATCTCAGCCAATACCCACAGATCAACCTGACCTTCCGGGCTACAGACGACAAGGGAATGTTCGTCAAAGACCTGCAAGCAGGTGAGGTCGAGATCGTTGAAAACAATCAAAGGCTCTCGGCGGATGCACTTGAACTGGTCAATTCAGGTGTGCAGTTCATCGTGGCGGTCAACGAAGGCCCCACCCTGGCTAACCGCTACTCCGGGGTCTCGCGCCTGGAGCGCATCAAAACGGCGCTGTACAGTTGGATTTCTGCCCATGACGCGCAATCGCTGGATGAGTTTCGGCTTTTCACCAACCAGGGGGCGGTTAAATTGGAGCCGTTTCAACCTGCGGATTGGAGCCGGGCTGTGGAAAATTACCAACCCGATCTTCGCAACCAACAGCCGGGAGTTGCCAGCCTTTCCAGTGCGGTGGACGCGGCACTGAGCCTGAGTTCGCAAACCAAAAAAACCACCGCCATTCTATTTATCACTCCCCTGCCGCATGCCGATCAGTACGCCGGATTGAAGGATATCTTCACCCGAGCCGGTCAAAATGGGATCCACATCTTTGTGTGGCTCGTTGGACCGCAGGACTACGCAGCCGCGGAAGATGCCTTGAAACTGAAAGACTTTTCTGAACAAACCGGAGGCACATTCTTCCTTTTCTCAGGATCGGAAGAATTGCCCGCCATCACCGAAATGCTCGACCCCCTGGGGTATGTTTACCGGCTTTCCTATAAAACCTCGTTGAACATCAGCGGAGATTACTCGCTCTTTATCCGGGCTGAGAAAAACGGGCTTGCGTTGGAGTCCGAGCCGGTGAGCATCTCGCTGAAAGTCGCTCCGCCGAATCCTTTCTTTCTTGCCCCTCCCGTGGAGATCACACGCAGCTGGAGCGAGACGCGGAGAAAACGAGACTCGGTGCTGGAGCCCGATGCCGCGGAAATCAAGATCATGGTTGAATTTCCCGACGGCATGCAGCGCGGTTTGCAGTACAGCCGTTTGTTCGTGGACAACAAACTGGCGGCTGAAAACAAGGCAGAACCCTTCACTGAATTCACCTGGGATATTTCTGAGTTCACCACATCGGGCAGCCATGAACTGAAAGTCGTCGTGGAAGACACGGCCGGATTAACCGGCGAGACGATCGAAGTACCGGTCGACATTACTGTGCTGGAAAAGCCAATGAATTTCATTGAACGCGTTTTTTCCCGCGTCAATATCGTCAACGGCATCATCGGCACCACTTTGATCCTGCTCACGATCTCCGGCATCATCGCCTTGATCAGGATGCTCAAAAAGAGAACCCACCAACCCCTGCACAAGCCAGGAAGCGACCCGGTCACCCAGCCGGTTGAAATCAACGGCGAGTACAGCCTGGCGCCTTTACAAGCGGCTCAAAGAATTGAATGGCCGGTGATGCGCGGAGTGGGTTTGGCGCCCGCACGGTTGGTACGGAAATCGAGCAATGCGCAGGAAGCTCCCCAACCGCCGGAAATCCCATTGAGCGGCGATGAGGTCACCATCGGCTCAGAGAGAAAAAAGGTGGATGTGGTGCTGACCCATCCCTCGATCAGCGGGGTGCACGCTCGTATCTTTAAAGACGCCGAGGGGTATTTCAGGGTGTCGGATGCGGGTTCGAACGCGGGAACCTGGGTCAATTATGCACCGGTTTCCACCCGCGGCGCACGATTGGAGCACGGCGACCTAGTGCAGTTTGGCCGCATTGGTTATGTCTTCGAAATGCACGGAGCCGCTCCAAAACGCGTGCACGTATTGCCCTATCGCGAAGATTAATCGGACGCGGGAACCTTTCTTTTCGATTTTCCATTTATAGGTCAGACGAGGGTCAATCGATCACACCTGCTGCGCGTGCGCGTTCCAGGATGCGTTCAGCGCGTTTGATCACCGGCGCGTCCACCATGTGACCGTCCAGGGTAAAGGCGCCTTTCCCTTCCAGGTGCGCCTGGCGCGCGCCGTCGATCACCCGCTGAGCATATTCGACAAGCTCCTTGGCGGGAGTGAACGCCGCCTGTACGATCTCCACCTGAGCCGGATGGATCACCTGTTTGCCGGTAAACCCGATCTCTGCTCCCTCCCTGCACTCCCGTTGGAGAAGGGTATTGTCGGTAAAGTTGGTCTGCACCATGTCAATTGAATGAAAGCCATAAGCGGCCGCGTGCATCACCAGGCGGCTGCGGGCATAAAGCAATTCGTGCGCTTGGGGCGTACGGGTGATGCCCGCGTCAGCAGTGAAATCCTCCGCGCCAAACACCAGCCCTTCGATGCGTGGGCTGGCCTGGCAGATGGCTGCAAGATCGAGGAAGGCGCGGGCGCTCTCGATGGTCAGTATCATTGCAGTATTGCCAACCTCGATTTCATTCACTATCTCGGCTTCGGTAACCAGGCGGTCAATTTCCTGAACAACGACTGCCGAATCCGCCTTGGGAAGGAGGATCGAGTCCGGCCGCCCGGGCATCACGCCCAGGATGTCCTCCAGTGCCCTTCCGGTGGACAGTCCATTGATGCGCACCAGGCGCTCCGAACGCTGGAAATCGACATCCTTCAACGCATGCAGGATGACCTGCCGGGCTTCATCCTTGCGGTTGGGCGCAACACCGTCCTCCAGGTCCAGGATGATGCCGTCAACACCCAGCCCGGCGGCTTTGGCGATCTTCCGCTCGTCATTACCAGGAACATACATCAATGCCCGCCGCGCCCGTACAACATGGTTTGACATACACAACTCCTCGAAGTATCATCTACAACATCAACTAGATTATACAATCAGGAATTAACCCATGATTCAGCCCACAAAGACACTACCTTCAAATTACATATTGGCCGATTCCGTAAGCCTCAAGAAACCAGGCAACATGGCGGGCATGCTGATCTGGAGTTTCGTTCTCTTCCTGCTTCCCCTGCCGTTAATCTACCTGGTGCTGCGCAGAGAGATTTCTGGATCCATACGGTTTACTCAGGATGCGCCCATCGATTTTGTATTGATCCTGGGCGGGTTGCTCCTTGTCACCGTACTGATGATCATCGTTCATGAAGGGCTGCACGGGCTCGTTTTCTGGCTGACCACGCGTGAACGGCCAAAATTTGCGTTCAAAGGGTACTACGCCTCAGCGTGTGCCGAGGGTTGGTACCTGCCGCGGAAACCTTACATCATCGCCACGCTGCTGCCCCTTGTGGCAATCACGCTGGTGGGTTTGCTGCTGCTGCCTGTCCTCACTCCGCAATTGAGATATTTAATGATCCTGATGATCGTTTTCAATTCCTCGGGCTGTGCGGGGGATGTGGTGGTGGCTTTGCGGCTGCTGCGTCTGCCAAAAGAAACGTTAAGTTACGATCAAGGGGATGAGGTAACCTTTTTTAAGCCGGCTGCCTGATCGTTTTTTTCGTGTCTTGTCCATGGGTGGCAGTCATGATAAAATGACACCGCCCTGTGCGAGAAATGGAAGGGTGGCCGAGCGGTTTAAGGCGCCTGTCTTGAAAACAGGTTTGGTGAAAGCCAACGTGGGTTCGAATCCCTCCCCTTCCGCCAAACTTTTCTGCAGGACCACAAGTGAATACTCGGGGAGGTGCCGGAGTGGCTGAACGGGATCGCCTGCTAAGTGATTGTGGGGCTTTAAACTCCACCGGGGGTTCGAATCCCCCCCTCCCCGCCATTTGATGTAAAGCCCATTCAATGCAGGATGGGTTTTTTGATAATATTTTGATCTTTGTGCAATTTTTAGCAAAAGAATCGAAACCTGGAGAGGAATTTGGACACGCGAACGATCATCGACCTGGTTGCCAGCAGACTGGTACTTTTGGAGGAAATCACCGCCGCCGGTTTGAGCGGAGAGATCGATACGGAAGCAAAGCCAGGAGAAAGCGACATCGATATTTTTGTTTTCTGCACAGAAATTCCCGGCAGGGAAGAACGGCAACTGGTGTATGGACAATTTCAAAATCAATCACTCATTAGTGATTTAAGAATGAATGTATACGCAGACGGATACTGGGGGATTGGAGATTGTTTTTGCATCAATGGCGTGGAAACCTGGCTGATGTACTTCACAACAAAGGAAATCCGTGATTATCTGGGGGAGGTCCTGACTGGCAACTTGCTGGATGACGACAACGGCTTTTACCCCACCGGAAGATGCGCAACCCTGATGAATATGGAAGTCTTGCAGGATAAAACAGGTTTCATTGATTCGCTCAGACAAAAAATTCGAAATTATCCTGATCCACTGCGGATTAGTCTCTCCAGGCATCACCTTGATCTTTCTCTTGACGAGGAAGACTTCGAACGCGCAGTATCGAGACAGGATGTATTGTTCTATCACCAGGTTTTGGAAACTGGGCTCGACCATTTCCTGCAGGCGTTGTTTGCCGTCAATCGAGTCTACTTCCCAAGCCGAAAGCGAACGCTGCAGTATATCGATGGATTTGAAATCAAACCTGAGCGGTGTGCGGACAGGCTTTTACGGTCGGTGGAGTTGGGATCGAGGAAAGAGGGCATCGCCGAATCGAGCAGGATCTGGCGTGATCTGGTGCGCGAGTTAATCGAACTTTTCTTTGCACAGAACCCTGCCGGATAATTTCCGGGAGCATACATCAAAGTCGACCTCGCGCCATCAAATTATTCCCATACCACGTTGGCAGTTGAATCCATGCTCAAAATTGAATGACCTGCTTATTTTCATCTGTCAGAATTTGTCAGACGACATATCACATTCAGGTTCAGCATGGGATTTTCTACATCCCCGATTTGATGTCCATGTCATAAATTGCGCGGAAGGTCGGGTCTTCTTCTATTTCGATCGATTTCTGCAACGCCTCGTCTTGGATCTTTGAACGGGCCTTGATGCGCACTTCGTAATCCTCAGATTTTTCACGCGCGATGGAAGCAAGCAATTGATCATCGGAAAGGTAGTTGATACTGTACAACCTGACATAATGATCATCCTTTGCCAGGATGAATTTCTTCAGCAATTCGGGGTCTGAAATTTTTTGAGCATAACTCAAAGATTCAGATTGTCCCCTTTCCTCCAGTGCAAGTTCCAGATAGGCTGCGTCTTCGGCAATGCCGCAACGAGTGCAGTTCCCTTTGTCGATGACATGCTGGATGCGGCGTTCTTTGCCACACCAGGCACATTTTTCCAGGCACTGCCCGGGAATGGGTTGATAACGGTGCGGCACCTGTTCCCTGTTTCCGCAAATCGCGCAGGTGTGAAGACAAACATGTTCATTCCGAAGCCATTGGTGCCCCTCATTGCGTACCTCGCCGCATACCTTACATTTACAACCATTCCATTCGTGGGTCGACCGGATCAATCCGCACTTGCAGCGTTGCTGGCAAACCCCTTGCACCGGGACCCAATCATGGGGGACATGGTCGATATGACAGATTGCGCACCTCCCGCCACGCCAGTCATGTTTTCGATGAACAGCTCCGCATCTTTTGCAGACGCCATTTCTATAATGATGACCCCGCATTATGCACTTTAGCCTGATCATTGTTGCTCCTGTGTTCAAAGGATGGCTTTCAATTGACCATTATTTTTGTTGCCTGAGCCAGCCTGTATTAAGTTGTAGATAGTTCCATCAATCTCTGATGTTTAAATAAACAAGTCTAATCCGTTGTAGATCCAATGGCATCTGCCGGTGATTTCACCCAGTCGTTGATCTCAATGAACTCCGCCAGGATCTCCTTTTGCTGGAATCCGCACCTGGCGCCTTCGAATCCATCTCCTTCAAGAAATTCGAAATCAATTTGACCTGGAATTCCATCCTCGTTATACTGCGAAGTCAGAACAACGCTTTTATAAATCTTCCCATTCCGAACCTGGCGCACCTCTTCGCCTTCTTCACAAGTTCCCACCGCCATGACCAGATATTTTCCAGCAGGGATGTCGACGCCTGCGATGATATCCTTATGTGCATGAGTATAAGAATCGGGAGATTGAAAATTGACACATTTCCAGCAGCAGATATGGTCATTTCCAAAACGATAATAGCGAAATGCAGGACGGTGGCACCGCCCACACACAGGCAGGGATTGCCCTCTCACCCTGGTGATAACCCTCGCTTCCTCCGCGGAATCCGCCTTTTCAACAATCCGTTTGAAAATTGAGAAATCGCTAACGGATGACGCAATATCACCAATCAGATGCGGATAATCCCTTAAATTATCGAGGATCGCCCAGCGGACGGATTGGAAGGGCGTTTCATCAAATAGAGTTTTGATCATTCCCAGATCTGGATTCCGCGGTTCACTGCAATAGCCAAAACAGTGCTCAATGCTCAAATAATGGATGCAAGCCGCTTTTGCCAGTTCTTCATCTGACGATGCGATTGCCAGCCTGCGTACAAGTTCATGAGATTGGAGCTTCATCATTGCACAATTTCTCACTTCTCCGCTGGAATCACGCAGGGCAACGGAAAACAATATGGTGTCGTCGGGGTGAATCTTCTCGACCTCCTGTAACTCATCGCCGATATAGACCGGATTTTTCAGGCGGGAATCCGTTTTTAGGGCAGCCAGCCTGACCCGCGTTGCCGGATCGCTTTGCATGATCTTTTCAAGCACAGGCAGGTCGGTCAATCGTTTCACGGCCTGCTCGCGCACTTCAGCCGACGGATGTTTCAGCGCGGCTTCAGCGAGAGCCCCCTGGTCGGTCAATTTATGGATTGCATCGATCGCTTTGCGTGTATCTTTATTCAGGTATTTTGGCGTAAACCATCCCATGTGCGCATTGCCTTTCTGATTTGGCTTGGGATTTACATGACTCAACGGCTGTTTGCCCCAAGAAACCCAAACCGTGATTCCAACGACCGCGTTTTGCAAATATTTAATTCCCCAGGATTGCAGCGTCTTGATTTCGGAACAGGTGAAATATTTTAAGATCTTCTCGCAATCCGGTGGTATCGATTGAGCAACTCCTTCGATTTCATGGTGTGTGCATTTTTTAATTTATATTTACGCTCCAATTTGCCCCGGATGGTACCAATGCCGTCTTAAACTCCCGCCGCGGCTTTGAAAGCGATTCCTTACTCCTGCAAAATTCATGGCTTTTGATCCCCGGAAGATTGCCCAATCGAGCACCCGATTACAGGGATACCCTACGGTGGCAGAAACTTCAGCGCTTACAAGCAACGCGGTAATTATTTCAGCCCGTCCCTTTGGCTTGTTCGGGCTCTTCACCGTTACCTGACAAGTACAGCATAGTTATCTTATACTACAATGGAGATAATGGAAAATACAGAAAATAAGCAGAAAAATGTGATATCCGTCATTATGGAATTTTCCTGGAGGATTTTTCAACACTGCATTGCGTGCGGCTCGATACCCAATTTTTGTTGCTGACTTCAAATGTCTGCTGACGAAATCCTTGATGATTTGCCGCCCCTTCCATTCAATCCTGGCGGTTTCTGGACAGGATCCATCCGGCAGCAGGGGCAATTTGCACTGCACAGGTTGTTAGATTTTGTTATTTCACATCGACCGTGATCGCAAATTCTTGTTCAGGCGGGATGTCCTTCTCCCAACTGCGGTGGTAGATCAATTTTATGGTTGTCGTTCCAGATTGAACGGCTTCGAAGGTATAGGTGAACACTCCTCCGGATCCGATCAGGTTGGAATC
>DAOUGM010000079.1:0-7964 GCA_034428895.1 Anaerolineaceae bacterium | reverse complement strand
TCGGAGGTGCTATACAAAACCATGCCTGTCCTGTATGGTCCAGACCATGACAAGCCTTGGGTGAATACCCTGCGCATGATTGTTCATGGACACGACTCTCTTTTTTCTAGATCTATGGACTTTTGATACAGTAACTGCCTGGAAAAGCAGGAGGATGTTCTTAACCAGATGCTTAACAAATGATGATCTTCATTGTAGAAATCAAGGAGCCTAAACTATCGAGAACGTTTTTTTGATTTTTTTCCAAATTCTGTGCCAAGGTGAATTCCCATTTTGGGGAGAACGACTCGGTGAAGCAGCAGGATAACCAGTGTGATGACAAATGCAGCCCCGAACACAATCAGCGATTGACCGATATTGTTCATGATCGCCGGCTTTACCAGCATGACCACTGCCAGGGTCAACATCAACACACCGCCAATCAACTTAAGGATGCGCCCATGCTTCTCCTCCAGCTTGCTCGATCTTAAAGTAAACACCGCAACGAAGAAAATGCCCAATTCATCCAATTGGTAGACGAACATGTACAAGACCAGGAGCAGCACAAAGGTGATCATCGGCACATCTTGCGCTGCCAGCAAGTTAGTCCACAAAACAGGGAATCCCGCCGTGCACGAAAATTCGACCAACGAAACTCCGGCAGCCAGCACGATCGTACCGCCGACCAACCCCCAGAATGAATCTCCTGCATCCATCACCTTGCGGATCTTTTGATAGATGCCCGGTTTCTTTTCATCCGCGATCGTCAGTGAGACACCTTGCTTGTAAAAAAAGTAATCCTTGATGTTGATCAATCCAAAGAACATGGCCACCAGTGCAACCACTACCTGGATCCAGCCGACGAAACTCACCACTGTGAAGACCGTGAACAGCCCGGCAATAAACAGTGCATAGATACCGGCTGTTACTGTTAAATAAACCAGACCGATGATCACGATCTTTTTACGCGAACCGGTGTGGAGGGTGAGCGCCAAAAGCATGCTGAGCACCCAAAGCGAACAAGGATTGAATCCGTCCACGAAGGATATTAACAAGGTACTGAGAAATAGACCCTGGTGTGAAAGATTCACCTCACCAAACAAAGGTAGCCGGATGACTTCCTGTTTGCCGCCTTCATCTGGATCGGTGATTACCTCAGGCGTGGATTCAGGTTCGACTGTAGGCTGAATCGCGGTCGCTTCAGCGGCGATCAGCGCTGCGCCTTTATCCGGACATGCATCAATCAGGCAGGTCTCAATGGCGGAAATCACTTGCGGTTCCAATTCCTCCGACCAACCTTCAAAATATCGATCACCAATCAATATGGTTGGAACATAACGCGGTTTGAAACCGTAGGCTTCACCAAATTTTTCAAAAAGCAGCCTGTTTTCCTCCACGTTGTATATTTCATACATGTGCAGGCTGACCGATGGATGTTCCATTGCAAAGGCTTCCAAAACCGGCTTGGCTTGTGCACAATGCGGGCATCCCTCACCCCAGAAGAAATAGACCGCCACATCTTCTTCTGGCTGCTGATTTATCGTATTGGAACTTGGTGAAACTCCGCCTGGAGCGGCAATGACGGCTCCGTAAACCAGAAACAACATCAACAATGATATTATCAAACCGGCGAGAAGGTTTTTTCGCATTCGTTGACCTTTTTGGATATTCAATGTATTAATGGCAATAATTTGCATTGATAAATTTGATTGGTTGGAAGAAACTATTTACTACACTAGCTTAGAGCTAACCACGCGCCAGAGCCAGCGCACCTACCAGGCCCACCTGATCACCAAGTTTTGCGGTGGTAAGTCGAAAATCTGAAAGGTATCTCGGTGAAACAACACTCTCTTCAAGTGAACGCTGCAAGGGTTCCATCAATAACGATCCAGCCTTGATAACCCCTCCCCCAAGAATGATCAATGTGGGGTTAAATACAATCAGCAAATTGGCAATGGCAATCCCCAAATATTTTCCAGCAATATTGTAGGCTTCGATCGAAAGTTCATCACCCTGGAGGGCAGCTTCGGCGACTAACCGGGAGGTGATTGGTTTTTCGTCATTCGCGAGAATGGTATGTCGCCCTTCAGCAATCTTTCGTTTTACAAAATTAGCAATTCCAGTCCCGGAGGAGATCGCTTCCAGGTGTCCGCGCTTTCCGCACCCACAAATTGGTCCATCGGGTTGGACTATGACGTGTCCCAGCTCGGCACCAATTCCATGGGCGCCCACCAAAAGGTGATCATCGACAATGATGCCGCTCCCCACCCCGGTGCTGACCGTCATGTAGATCATATTGTGATGTCCAACCCCGGCACCATATTTCCATTCGCCGAGCGCGGCCAGGTTCGCATCGTTTCCCAAAACCGTTGGTGTATTAAAACGTTTTTGGACGATATCTACGAGCGGGAGATCCTGCCAGCCATCAATATTCGGTGTAATGTAGACCATTCCTTCCGCGGGGTTGACCATGCCCGGAACCAACAATCCGATGCGCTCAACTTTTTGATCTTCAGGCCATATGGATTCCAATAGCTCGAACAACCGCTCCACAGCCGTCCCTTGCCCCTTGGTGGGGATAGCCTTGATCACCGAGGCTTCGATACCTGTTTCAGGATATAGAGCTGCTCGCAACTGTGTGCCGCCCACATCCACAGCAATATAGTTCATAAATCCCTCGCGCTTGAAATACCCGTGATCGATTCTGGCATGATTGTACCAGAGAACAAATTGCGGCATATCATTCAATATTATGGGGAATTTCATTGTCGTCCAATTTTTTTCACCAGAGAATACTTGGAAATACGGTGAGCCAAAATAATTCACGTCGAGAAAAAGCGAAAAATTCTTGGGTAGTTTGGGGCGATCAACAAGCTTTTTAACAACATCTCCTTTTCACCCTCTCCGAAGGGGAGCAGGAGGGAGGCTCACATGTTTTGACAAACAATATTCTGCATTTTCTTGTCTCAACCTAAACCCGCTTCCACAATGCTTCTACACGCTTCTGCTTAAACCTTGCTGATTGGCAAAAGCGTGTTATAATCCTTTTTCGCGCCGAGAAGGCCGCATGAATTTACGAAGCAGGTGTAAAAATGAGCGACATTATTAAAGCATATGATGCCCCCGTCAACCCAAATATCCCCGATCTGCGGACCGGTGATACAGTCAGCGTTCACGTAAAGATCAAAGAAGGCAACCGCGAACGTATCCAGGAATTTAAGGGTGTCGTGTTATACCAGCATAACAATGGCAACAACTCTTCCTTCACTGTGCGCCGTGTTGCAAGCAACGGTATCGGTGTGGAACGCACTTTCCTTCTGCGCTCCCCGCGGATCGAAAAGGTCGTCGTAGAACGGCATGGAAAGGTGCGCCGCTCGCGGCTTTACTTCCTGCGCGACCGCTCCGGAAAGAGTGCCCGCCTTAAACAGAAATTTAATTAGCATCGATCAACGGCTTACTTCAGGGTGCAACCAACGCCGAGGTTGCGCCCTTTTCTATATAATAAACCAAGTGAGGAAGCATGAACCGACCGATGATCGGCCTGACGCTTAGCGACAAGAGCGCTGCCAATTTAAATTCCAACAAATATATAGAAACCATCCAAGCAGCAGGCGGGGATGTAAAACTCATCCCCAACAATTCCACGGTTGACGAGTTGGAGGAGTTCAGGAGAATTTGTGACGGGGTTTTGCTTTCCGGCGGCGGCGACATCGATCCACTGCTTTACGGCCAACAACCGCACCCCGCAACACATACAATTAATATAAATCGCGATCGCGTCGAGTTCGGGCTTGTACATTTGGCTCTCGATTCCAATTGGCCAATCCTGGGCATCTGCCGCGGACATCAAATGCTGAATGTTGCTCTGGGAGGCACCCTTTTTCAGGATATTCCCACAGTCTGCGCCTCGGATATCCGGCACCAAGTAAACGATCTTTATCCGGCACATACAATTCAAATTGAAGCCAGTACAAAATTACATCAAATTCTTGACCAGGATTCCATCCAGGTCAACAGCCGTCATCACCAGGCAATTCAGGATCTTGCATCTGATTTGAGAGTGACAGCCCGGTCAAGTGATGGTTTAATTGAAGGTATCGAACTTCCGGGTCATCCTTACTTCATCGGAGTTCAATGGCATCCTGAAAATCTTCAGGATCATGAAGAGCACAAAAGGATCTTTGAGAGTTTTATCGCTGCCGCAGCAGGTAATTGATCGGCGGGAGGTGTTTTTGACAACCCCTGAAAATATCATTGGAGTGTTCGATTCCGGCATTGGCGGATTGAGCGTGATGCGCGCTTTGCGCGCCTTGCTGCCGTTTCAATCCATGATCTACCTGGGAGACCAGGCACACGTTCCATACGGCATCCGTCAGGTGGAGGAAGTGCGCCAGTTCTCGCATGCGATCACGCGCTTTTTAATGGATCATGGTTCCCGCTTGATCGTGGTCGCCTGCAATACCGCATCCGTCGCTGCGCTTCGATCTCTGCGCGAGATGTATCCGCAAACACCATTCGTTGGCATGGAACCGGCGGTGAAACCCGCGGCGGAACAGACCCGCAGCGGAACAGTGGGAGTGCTGGCCACCACCGCCACCTTCCAAACCGAGATGTATGCATCAGTGGTGGAACGTTTTGCACATGGGGTAACGATACTTGAGGATGACTGTCCGGGTCTGGTTTCTCAAATTGAAAAAGGCGATCTCGATGGGATGGAGACAAAGCAGATCCTCGAACGCGCGCTGCATCCCATGCTTGAAAAAGGTGTGGATACCATCGTTATGGGCTGTACGCATTACCCCTTTGTGATCCCGCTCATTCAGGAGATCGTCGGACCAAATGTACGAGTCATCGATCCCGCTCCGGCCATCGCCCGGCAGGTCAAACGCATGCTGGAAGCATATCAATTGGTTACGGAGGATCAGTCCCCCGGCACAGTGCGGTTCATCACCACCGGCGATCCTATACAGTTCGCCCGCTTGATCCAAGTTCTGCTTGGCGAAAAACACAAAACCGAACAGGCTGAATGGCAGGATGGCAAACTTTTTATTAAAAATTGATCGAGAATGAGTCGAACAAGGAGTAATCCGTGCAGGAGATCAAAGTAGCATTGGTAGGTTTTGGCAACGTCGGCAAGGCACTGGCACGCCTGCTGGAGAAAAAACAGCCTGTCTTGCGTTCCGAATATGGTTTTTCCACGTTGATCACCGGCATCGCCACCGCTCATCACGGAGCGGCTATTAACCCTTCCGGCATCGATCACGAATTGGCCATCGATACCAGTTCTGCCGGTTCCTCTGTAAACACACTTTCCACTGTTCCCGTTCCAGGTTCCATCATCGATTTCATTCGCACTGTGCCGGCAGACGTATTGTTCGAAAACTCACCCGTAAACCATAACACCGGCCAACCTGCTGCCGACCACCTCAAGACTGCTCTGGAATGCGGAATGCACGCCATCACCGCCAACAAAGGTCCGGTGGTGCATGCATACTCAGATCTAACCCGCCTGGCGCAGGAGAAGAAGCGGCGCTTCCTTTTTGAGTCCGCAGTGATGGATGGCGCTCCCATTTTCTCCCTTTTTCGCGGAGCGCTTCCGGCAGTCGAGCTCAAGGGCTTTCGCGGCATTCTTAATTCCTGCACCAACCTGCTGTTGGAAATGATGGAAGAGGGAAAAACCCTCGAGGAAGCGGTTGAATATGGGAAATCGATTGGCATTACCGAAACCGATCCCAGCGCCGATATCGACGGGTGGGACGCGGCCATTAAAGTGGCGGCTTTATGCACAGTATTAATGGGCGTTCCGCTTAAACCGCAACACATCGATCGCAACGGCATCCGTCAGATCACACCTCGCATGATCACTGAAGCGCTTGCAGCGGGTGAGCGTTGGAAACTGCTTTGCTCAGCACAGCGCACGGCAGACGGTGTAAAGGCCAGCGTGGCTCCGCAGAGAATAAGATCTGACAACCCATTGTATAGCGTGAAAGGTACCAGTTCCTTTGTTGAGTTCGAAATGGATACCCTCCCCGGCTTGGGGATATTGGAAAGCGATCCAGGACCAGAGACGACAGCCTACGGGCTGCTGGCTGACTTGATCAACGCTGTCCGCGGCAGATAAAAATCTCAGGAGAAAACTTGAAAAATCCGGCAACAGTCTATCTTGCCCTTGGAAGCAATCTTGGTGAGCGCCTGGATAATCTGAACCAGGCCTTGCATTTCCTTTCTGAAGAAGTATCGATTTCTTCACACTCGGCGGTGTATGAAACACCTCCCTGGGGAGTCGCCGACCAACCACGTTTTTTAAACCAGGTGGTGAAAGGAAAAACTGCACTCACCCCGCACCGCCTACTGGATTTTATTAAAGCCATTGAGAAAAAAATGGGCCGGGTGGAGACTTACCGTTATGGTCCGCGCAAGATCGATATCGACATTTTGCTGTACGGCAGGCGCATCGTGGATACGCACCGGCTGCTCGTCCCCCACCCACGCATGCATGAACGGGCGTTCGTGCTTATCCCGCTAGCGGATATCGCACCCAACCTGGTCATCCCGGACCAGATACTGTCGGTGAGCGAACTGCTGAAGGGTCTCGATCAAAGCGGGATAATCAAGATCGAAACTGAAACGAGGTAGAGATGAGCAAGCATGCGATCAATCCCATCCTGGAATATGGCAAAAAAACCTATGTTATGGGCATCATTAATGTCACACCCGATAGTTTTTCCGGAGATGGTTTGCTCTCCCGCAAAGACACGGTTCATGCAGCCCTTGACCAGGCACAGCGCTTCATTGAAGCGGGAGTCGATATTCTGGATATCGGCGGCGAAAGCACACGTCCAGGCGCGGCATTGGTTAATGCCCAGGAAGAATTGGAGCGCGTCATACCGGTGATTGATGCGCTGAAGGATGCAGAATTAAATGTGTTGCTTTCGATCGATACCTACAAAGCGGTCGTGGCAGAAGTTGCCCTGCAGCAAGGCGCACATTGGATCAATGATGTGTGGGGGCTACACGCCGATCCGAACATGGGAGCGGTCGCTGCAAAATATCGCTGTCCTTTGATCCTGATGCACAACCGCAGCAAACCCTCCACCGCAGAATTACAGGAACGTCTGGGTGGAAGGTATATCGGCATCGTGTATGAAGACCTCATAAAGGATATTGAGCGGGAATTGATGGAAAGTGTGGCGTTAGCCAGGTCGGCAGGAGTGGAAGACAAGCAGATCATCCTCGATCCGGGCATCGGATTTGGAAAGACAGTCGAACAAAACCTGACGCTGGTCAACCGGCTGAACGAGATCAAAACGCTGGGATTTCCTGTGTTGTTGGGTCCATCACGCAAATCGTTCATCGGATATACCCTGAACCTTCCGCCGGAAGAACGCGTGGAAGGAACGGCGGCCGTCTGCGCCATAGGCATCGATCGCGGAGCAGATATAATCCGCGTGCACGACGTGGAGGTCATGGTGAGGGTGGCAAAAATGGTCGATGCTGTCGTTCGTTCATAGACAACCCAGACCTTGAGTTCGGGGGTGAAATTTTGTTCGTTTCTTCCAAGAATCAAACTCAGCGATGGAATAGTCATTATTAATAATTCATTTTTTTCCTGACCGCATGGTTTGAATCCAATTTGTTCGGCAACCGCAGCTTGGGTATAATGAAGCAGATTGATCAAGGAGGATTATGCAAATATCGGTCGTCATCCCTGCATTTAACGAAGAAAAAACCATTGGTCAGGTATTGGAGCGCCTGATCGCAAAAGTGGATGCGCTCGGAGAGATCATTATCATCGATGACGGCTCCTCAGACCAAACCGGCGAAATCTGTTGTCGGTACTCCGAATCGCATCCTCTTGTGCATTATTATCGCCAACCTCGAAATATGGGGAAGACCGAAGCATTAAAGGAAGGATTCAGACGCTCAACCTGTGAGATCGTCATGATACAGGATGCCGACCTGGAGTATGACCCCGAGGAGATTAA
>DAOUGM010000078.1:0-3513 GCA_034428895.1 Anaerolineaceae bacterium | reverse complement strand
GATCCATCCTCAAAACGTGCACGACTACGCCCCGGTGGGCTGCCTGGAAAACACCATGGCGGGCAACGACCGCTCCGGCACGGTGGACGACAACCTGAATTTGCTGAAAGCGGTGGAACTGGCGCTCACCGGCGGTTACGACCTCAACCCGGTGAAGGACGCGCTCAGCGGCAAAGCGGAAAAGGTCAGGCGCGACGGTGAAGACACCGGCGATCCCTCCATATTCACGACCTGGGAGCAGTTCTGGCGGGCGTACGCTACGCAGACGCGCCACATCGTCAAACGCAGCGTAGACCTGTATGAAAAGTCCGAAGCCGTGCGCGCCAGGTTCTTCCAGACACCCTACCTTTCGTGCCTGGTGAAGGGCTGCGCGGAAAGCGGCAAAGACATCAACGAGGGCGGGGCGGAACTGAGTTTCGTCACCATCGAAGCCGTCACCTACGCCACCACCGTGGATTCCCTGCTGGCGGTGAAATACCTTGTCTATGATAAAAAGGTCTGCACGATGAAGGAACTGGTGCAGGCGCTACGCGACAACTGGGTGGGGCACGAGAAGCTGCAGGCGATTGCCCTGCACAAAGCCCCCAAGTACGGGCGCGACGACGACGAAGCCGATGCCGTGGCCAGGCAGGTCATGGAATTGTGGACGGAAGAGACCTGGAAGCATAAAACCATCTCCACCGGGCGGCAGTTCCGGCCGGGGATGCTGAGCTGGAATTACTGGATCGCATATTCCGACATCCTGGCGGCCAGCCCCGACGGGCGCGCCAAGGGCAAGTTCCTCTCCAACGCCATTTGTCCCTCCAACGGCGCCGACACCAACGGACCCACCGCCAACGCCAATTCAGTGGGCAAGGTGCTGGGCGGTAAAGCCGCGGACGGCAAAGGCGACTGGGAAGATTATTTCAACCTGCTGCCCAACGGCGCCAGCCATACCATCACCTTCAACCCGTCCATTTTGCGCGACCCGGAGCACAAGGAGAAATTCAAAGCCTACCTGCGCGGATATTGCGAGAACGGCGGCAGCGCGCTGCAGATCAACATGCTCAGCGCCGACCTGCTGCGCGATGCCCAGAAACACCCCGACGAGTACCGCCACCTGCTGGTGCGCGTGACCGGCTACAACGCCTACTTCACCGCCATCGGCAAGGAACTGCAGGACGAGATCATCACCCGCGAAAGCCACCAGATGTGATGACCGATAACCCCGCAGCCATCTCCGGAACCATACTGAATGTGCAGCGCCTGTCCACCGAGGACGGGCCGGGCATCCGCACCACGGTGTTCTTCAAGGGGTGCCCGCTGCGCTGCAAGTGGTGCCATAACCCGGAAAGCCTCCTCCTGAAAAAACAGGTGCACTGGGTCGGCGTGCGCTGCATCGGCTGCGATTCCTGCATCGAAGCCTGCCCGAGCCATGCGCTGAGACACGCACCCGAGGGCATCCTGCGCGAGCGCGAGATGTGCACCGCCTGCGGTCAATGCGTAGAGTCCTGCCCTGCGGGCGCGATGGAAATGCTCGGCAGGGACGTTACCGTCGACGAACTGGTGAAGGAACTGATCAAGGACCGCGCCTATTATGATCAATCCGGCGGCGGGGTGACCCTTTCGGGCGGTGAACCCACGCTGCAGCCTGCTTTCTGCGGGGCGCTGATGGATGCACTGAAAGAATCCGGCATCCACGTTGCACTGGATACCTGCGGGTTGGGCGCGCCTGAGACATTCGAAAGGCTGGCAGCCAAAGCCGACCTGATCCTCTTCGATTTGAAGCTGATCAAGAACGAAGACCACGTAAAGTGGACCGGGGCGGAGAACCTGCACATACTCGAGAACCTCGAGACCGCCAGCCGCATCGTGGCCGATTCGGAGGATGGAAAGAAAATCTGGATCCGCACACCGCTCATCCCCGGAGCCACGGTCAGCGAGGAAAACCTCAAGGCGATCGGTTTTCACCTGCGCATGTACCTGCGCAGCCACGTGGAACGCTGGGAATTGTGCGCCTTCAACAACCTGTGCCGCGACAAATATCAGCGCCTCGGCATGGATTGGACATTTGCTGAAACCGAATTGATGTCCCAATCCGCGCTGGAACAGGCGCGCGACTGGGCGGTCGCCAGCGGTTTTGATGCACAGCGCACCTTTATCACAGGCGCCGCAAAGAACGAGAATTAATTCTAGAAATAAATCTCCGGAGGGCTATGAACAACGATCGTTATCCTCACACCCATTTTTCCGAACAGGACATCACCGATCTCTCCGCTGCCATGAAGGTGGGCATCCTCGGCACGGTCACCCCGCAGGGGCTGCCGCATTTGACCCTCATTACCACGCTGATGGCCAGTTCAGCGCAGCAGGTGGTATGGGGTCAGTTCATGGAGGGCGCAAGCAAACAGCATGTGCTGCAAAACCAAAAGACCGGCTTTCTAGTGATGGGTCTCGACAAGAATTTCTGGCGCGGTTTTGCCGAATACAGGCATTCAGCCAACGCCGGCAAGGATTACGATTTCTACAACAACACTCCACTTTTTCGCTACAACTCCTATTTCGGCGTGCACAAAGTGCATTATATGGATCTGATCGCCCACAGCGGCAAGCATCCGCTGCCCATGAACCAGGTCATCGTTGCCGCGGTGAAGACCATGGCTGCCAAAACCTTCAGCGCCAAAAAGGAAAAGGCGCCAGTACTCAACCCCTGGACGCGGGGCTTTTTCGACAAGATCGACAACCTCAAATTCCTGTCGTACGTCAACAAGGAAGGCTACCCGGTGATCATTCCTCTCATCCAGGCGCAGACCCTCGACCGCGAACACCTGGTCTTCTCTTTCGGCGCGTTCGGCGACGAACTGGAGGAAATTCCCGTTTCCACACCGCTGGCGGTCTTCGGCATGGCGCTGAGCATGGAGGACGTGCTGGTATGCGGCACTTACCTGGGCACAAAACGCGCTCTGGGCATGAAATGCGGCGTGCTGCAGGTGGACTGGGTGTACAACTCCATGCCGCCTAAACCCATGCAGATCTATGTGGCTGAAGCAGGCGATGTCCCGTCCGGGAAAGCGCGCCGAAACCCGGTCGATCGCCGCGCCGACCCGCGCCATCTGCATGGCGAAGCTTTCGCCGCCGGGAGGACAGTTGCCAGTCGGGTCCCGCCAGAAGGCGGCCAGGGCGTCAGGGTCACGCGCCTGCAGTTCCCCCCACCCCGTCCCCTGCCAGTCCCCGAAGCTCTGCTCGATGAAGGCGGGCTCGACCAGCGGCTCCGGCCGCGGCGGCCCGGCAGCGGCGACGGCCGCAAGCGTCTGCCGGGTCCTGACCAGCGGGCTGACGATGGTGACGGCGTCAAGAGGCAGCAGTGCCGCAAGAGAAGCCGCGGCGGCGACATCCGACGTATCGCAATCGACGTCGAGATGGCCGTTGATGCAGCCTTCCGCACCCGGCACCCGCGCGTGGCGGATCCACCACCAGCGCGTCTCGCTCATATCAGCATGGCGACGGCGGCCAGGGCGGCGGTCTCGGCGATCA
>DAOUGM010000077.1:0-5151 GCA_034428895.1 Anaerolineaceae bacterium | reverse complement strand
GCCATGATGATCGCGAAATCACCGATCTCACCCAAGGCCAGGGAGATGCCGGCTGCGGCAAGGATGATGTAGACCAACGGACTCTTCAACTGGTTGAGAAGGATGGTCCAAACCGAAACACCTTTTTCACTGGGTAAGCGGTTCTCGCCGAATTTTGCACGGAGTTCAACGACTTGCCCAGTGGAAAGACCTGCATGTGTCAAGTGAATATGCGATTCATCTGAATTTTGCGACGTTGTTGATGTGTTCATAAATTCCTTTTTCATATTCCGTGAAGCTTTTTGCATATTTTCTTAGCGGTTTTTTACATGTTCGATGCCTTGCGTAAACAAGGCGATAATATGCGGATCGTCCACGTAGTAATACACTTCCTTGCCGTCGCGCCTGGATTTGACCAAACGCATCTGGCGCAGCCCGCGCATGTGGTGCGAAATTGCCGATTCCGTGACGCCCACCAAGCCAGCAAGCTGCGAAACGTTCATCTCCTGGCTGATGATCACGGAAAGGATGCGCACGCGGCTGGTATCGCTGAAAGCGCGAAAGAGTTCGGCCACATGTGCGGCTGTATGTTCGCTCAAGGGTATTGAAGATGTCATTTCTCCCTTTCAAAGTAACAATTGAGTATATGTTCAATCGTTTTATATTTTAGTAACTTTTTTTCAGAAGTCAAGGGCTAACCTAAATTTTGTTGATATCCTGACCAGGCGAATAAAATCACCATGAATGAAAAAGTGCAGGGGGAGTTCACCCAGTATTTTCCCAAGAGACTGCGAAAGGAAAATCATACGCAACTTTATGGCACACGACACGACAATACGGCAGACCTGGGGAGTGATGGTCAATTCCAAGCAAACCGTTGGAATTTTTTTATGCCTTACCAGATTCCCGGAAATAGCCGGTAGCGAACCTTTTGAGCGTATTCCCGGTAGCCCGGCAGTTCCTGCTGCAAGGTTCGATCTTCCAGTGCGGTTCTGATCACGATCACGAGCAGGGCAAATGCGGCCGGAATGAGAGTCCATAAGGAGTTCAATGCCAGAACAATTCCCAGCAAGGGAACAACATTTCCGGCGTATCCAGGATGGCGCACGATGCGATATGGACCGCTGTCGCACACCAGATGCCCCCGATCTTCCTGGATGCGTACCGTGCCTGAGAAGAAGCGGTTTTCCACCAGCGCCCAAGTCGCAAAATAGTATCCAAGAGCAACCAGGAACAGGCCCAGGATATTGAGCCAGATGGGAAAGGCGGGAGACCATTTATAACGGTGATCCAACCCGGCAACGATCACCAGGGGGAAACCAACGCTCACCGCCATGAGGGGAGCAAGCACCTTATCCCAGGGTTTTACCCCAGCCCCCTTATCAAATTTCAGTCTTTCCGCCATCAACCCCGGATGGCGACGTTCCGCCCAGTAGCGCCCCCCAACACCGGCAGCAATGATCAACAGGGTGTAGATCCATGCCTGCCACCATGCGAGGTCTTTGCCAAAGATGAACAGAAGCGACGGAATCAGCAGATAAACGAAAATCAGGCGAATCCAATAAGAAGGAGGTAATTTTTGGTCGGGATATTGCGCTCCAACTTTTGAATCCATAGATGTCCTCCATATTGAAGAAATATCTGGTCGAACAATATCATACTACTTTTCACCTTGCATGAATCAAGCACCCCGATTTGAGAAGGTTCTCTTTTACCCGGTGCGACAGTGATCTTGTCGATCGGCTAATTTCCTGGATAAGAATGTGAGCATTCTTTGTGAATCCACCTTGTTGAATACTGACGGGCTTTGGTTTATGATGTGATATATCAATTCACACGATGGTTGCGGAGGAATGTTGAAAAAAGTCATTCTCCTCGTCCTTTGCGCTCTGTTTCTCACAGCCTACTGTCCATCGATGGATAGGATCGTCAGCATTATCGACGATATCCTGGTGCAGCGGACCATCACTACTGAAGCCACGCCTACCATTGAAATCAGCGCGGTAAGTACACCCACGAATACGCCCACTCCGGGATGCACGCAGCAGCCGATTCTGTCACCTGTTCCGACCAAAACCCCGCAGCCTTCTGCCGACCATCGTTTCATCGTAACCAAACTTCCGCCATGACCTGGATTGATTTCCAGGTTTGCTAATCGTCTTCACAAAACCAATACAACGACGCGGATAACGTAAGGGAGAAAAGGATTGCCCGCTGGAGTGTATTCAAGTCAGTTCGGGTAGAATTGAAGCATGATCACCATTGGACTCAACAACATACAACTTGTACTGGGCGCGAGGACGATCTTCAAGGATCTGAACTGGGAAATTCAGCACGACCAGAAGATCGGTCTGATCGGACCGAATGGAGCGGGGAAATCCTCGTTGTTCAAATTAATTACCGGGGAATATGCATGCGAAAAGTGCGGTGCTGTGACACGGGCGCGCGGGGTGAGCGTGGGTTACCTTGCCCAGGACCCCCAGCTCGATCCTCTGCAAAGTGGATTTGACGCCGCGTTACAGGGGAATCCGCGGGTGGGGGAAATCACCAGGGCACTGGCGATGGTCGAAGACAGCTTAAGCGATGAGGCGGTGTACGGGAATGAGAAACGGCTAACACAGGCGTTGGAAAGACAACAGGCTTTACTGGCAGAGTACCAGACACTGGGCGGCGACCAGTATCCGCAAAAGGTGATGGATACCCTGCGCGGATTGGGGATGAAGGAAGGGGAGGAAGGCAAACCCATTGGTACGTTAAGCGGAGGGCAAAAAAAGCTAATCGGGCTGGCGCGTTTGTTGTTGACCATGCCCGACGTGCTGCTGCTGGATGAACCGGACAATCACCTGGACCTGGCTGGCAAGCAATACCTGGAGCGTTTCATCCAGAATTATCCCGGGGCGGTGGTGGTGATTTCACACGACCGGTACCTGCTGGATGCTGCGGTGACCGACATTGCGGAGCTCGAGGACGGACGGATGACCGTTTTCAACGGAGATTACTCTTCATACATTATCGATAAACAGCAGCGGATGGCACGGCAAAACGAACTTTATCAAATTCAACAGCGGCAAATCGCGCGCATCGAAAACGCCATCAAACGTTACGCGTTGTGGGCAAAAACCTATGACAACGAAAAATTTGCCAAACGCGCGCGGGCAATTCAGAACCGGCTGGAGCGCATGGACAAACTGGATCGCCCGGTGATGGAACGAAGGCGAATGGAGTTGAAACTGCACGGGTGGCGCGGTTCGCACAAGGTGCTGGAATTCAAAAACCTCCGTAAAGCGTTTGGCAAACGAAGCGTGTTGGCGAACGTCAACCTGATATTGCATCACGGTGAACGTGTGGGGGTGATCGGACCGAACGGCACAGGAAAATCGGTGCTGCTGCGGTTGGCGCTGGGAACGCTGACCCCGGATAGCGGCGAGGTGGTGATGGGGCCGAGCGTGACCCCAGGTTATTACGCGCAGGAACATGAAACCCTGGACGGGGATAAAACCGTATTGGACACGGTGCGCCTGGCGGGAAACATGAGCGAGAGCAGCGCGGTAGCCTTGCTGGGGAAATACCTGTTCAATTACCGCATGTGCGGGCAGAAAGTGAAAGAGCTTTCCGGTGGAGAGCGCAGCCGGTTGCAGCTATTGCTGGTGGTACTCTCCAAGGCCAATTTCCTGCTGCTGGATGAACCAACCAACAACCTCGATATCGCGTCCGCAGAAGTGCTGGAAGATGCTCTGGCGGAATTTGAGGGGACGGCTTTGATCATCTCTCACGACCGTTACTTCCTCGACCAGGTGGTGGACCGCATCCTGGTGGTGGAAGAAGGCAAGGTGACCATCCACCCCGGCGGTTACAGCGACTGGATGGAGAGCAACGGTTTGTGAGCCTACTTGGCGGAATATCCAACCATGTATGAATTCCACACCTCACTTTGTTGAGGAGACCGAAAGTACTCATCAATATCCGCATCCGGGTAGAATTTGATGATCTACCAGAACCTATGCAACCCTCTTCAACCTGGAGCGTATACAAGTTATATCAATTGAACAGGCGGCAGCGATCTTATCCATGAAAATCAATGAATTGGTAAAGCAACAGACTGAAGTACTGCGTGGATGGTGGTATTCCTGCGACCCTGACAGTTTTCGTCAACCGCATGACTGCTTAATTAATAAAAAACTTGCGAATGAAGAAAAACTATCGTCCATGCTGGAATGGCTGGGAGAGCAACTCGACCATAGGGAGATGGATGGATCGAGACAGGAAAAACTTTCGATCGAAGCAACGAATCGAATGAAAATGCTGGGAAGGGATGTGCTGGGCTTTACCGACGAGCAGTTGAATTGCTTCGAAGAACTGGGCATTACCAAATCCCTTGAGGGTTTTTACCGTCAGGCCAGAGCGTTCGATCCCACGATCAGCGAGAGCGACATTTTTCAGGCAGGGCGAAATGTATGGACGGCGAATTATCTGCAGGCGTTACTGGATATTCCGGTGCAACTGACGCCCTCCATTTTTGCGTACAGTATGCTTTATCCTCTTTCAGACAATTATCTTGACGACCCCAACCGCAGCCGAGCGGAAAAAGCCGGGTTCAACCAGCGTTTCCGCGCACGCCTGGGCGGAGATGCCGTGATGCCGCTGAACAAGCACGAAGAGAATATTTTTGCACTGATACAAATGACCGAGAATCAGTATGAGCGTGAAAAATTCCCGCAGGTCTACGACAGCCTGATGGCGATCCACGAGGCGCAGGATAAATCTATGCGGCTGCCCGATGCGCCGGTGGAACCCAACGCGGTGGACGTGGTGGGAATTACCTTCGAAAAGGGCGGCACCTCGGTGCTGGCAGACGGTGTGCTGGCGGCGGGAGAGTTAAGCGAAGACCACGCGAGGATCATTTTCAATTATGGGGCTTTTGCCCAGCTGATGGACGACCAGGAGGACATCGACAAAGATCTGAAAGATCGATCAATCACGCTTTTTACAGAAGCTGCGAGGGCGGGGAAGATTGACAAGACGATGAACCGCGTGTTTTGTTTTGCCGGACAGGTGCTCAAGGGTTTGGATCAATTCGAAAACGAACGCGTTCGTCCGCTCAAGCAGTGTTCGCTGAAGGGAATTGATTTGCTGCTGATCGACGCGGCTTTGCGGACCGAAAAATATTATTCG
>DAOUGM010000076.1:0-3115 GCA_034428895.1 Anaerolineaceae bacterium | reverse complement strand
CCTGCAGAAAGGTTATAATCATTTTGGTGAGTCATTTCCAGTCTCCTTGTTTGGTTTGGTCACCGTATAAGGATACTTCTGACTCACCGCTTTTGTTAAGGTTCAGCAATTTACAGAAAATATGTTACACCAACGTCAATTTATTTTTGGATTTCTGATTTCAATGTCCACATTATCACTTTAACAGTAAGGAACTGCTATTTTGTTGCGGTGTGCCAAAACTTGACTTTACAAATCCCTAAGGACTACAAAGAATCAGGACAAGCATGAACTGTGTGTAAGTATCCTTCTTTTTATGGCATCCTTAGGTGTTGCGATTTGTAGAATCCTAACCGTCGGGAGAGTATATATCCATTGAGATGGTCGTAATATCAATAACCCTGTCGAGGTTAATCGGTTGTCCTGTAAACAAACTCCCGTTGTCCCAGATGAAAAATAAAATAATCAGGAATTACGCAGGTTAAACCAAAAACGGCCACTGCTGGTCGTCTCGGAAATAGTAGCGGGGAGTGGATTCGAACCACTGACCTCCGGGTTATGAGGGAGGAACCTGGTTTCGGGACCGTTGACCTCCTTACCAGGCGATTTAGCGAGTTAATAGTACTCCGGTTCCGTCGACCATTGCAAACTACGGTTGTTGATCAGCGTTCGTATAGTAAGTCTTTTTGTGGGGGAAGTCAAGCACTTTTTTACCATTTTTCCGCTTTTTTTGAATGGATTCAGCCCTTAAAACCGCCTCTAACCCGCTGCAGGGGGAGTACGTGAGTTGACCGGTTAAACCCGGAATCAACGAGCCCAACGATACAGCGATTACCAAAATTTTTGAAAATTTCATATTCATTTTGATCGAAAGACAAGGATTAATACATTCCCTGCCCATCTATTCACACGCCTGTTTGCCAGGAAGAAAGGAGGCTGTTTGGATTATTGCAGAAAGATAACAGGACATTTCTTCCAGAGCGAAAGTAAGGCTGGGCGAGACATCACCGGGTATGACTGGAAAGTGATCGTTGATCCAACCCGGGCAGCGGATGAACCTGGTCTGTTCTACGGTGGTTTATTCCGCATGGTGGATTTGCGATTGGATCGCGACGAAAAATCCACCTGGCCTGATGGGATCGTGTTTGAACACCGGCTGACCGGTCACCGCCTGACTTTTGAAAAAGGAAAACTTCTAGATCTCACGAATAACAAAGTGCTTGTTCGAAAACCAAGAGAAAGAAACAGGAAAGGAAAAACTTTGACAAAACCCAATCCCCATAACTCGGCTATCAGCCGGATGCGCAGGTTCATCCTGTTCCGCATCAAAGATGTGACCGGCGTCTCGGGCACCGGAGTGGTCGCGGAAGGCACCGTCTTTTCGGATGGATTATCCGTTATCCATTGGTTGAGAGAGCCGTATGCCATGGGCGTTTACCAGACTCTCAATGACGTGATTGCCGTCCATGGACATGAAGGTGGAACACAGCTTCGCTTCATTGATGAAGGTGAAATGACACAGTTACCCCAAGGAGGTTCAGAATGACGACCAAAATCATTACGATCAGTAACCAGAAAGGCGGCGTTGGAAAAACTACCACGGCTGTCAATCTGGCGCACAGCCTGACATTGGAGAACAAACAAGTTTTATTGATCGACCTTGATCCACAGGGTCAATGCGCTACCAAGTTAGGCATGGATGGTCAGATGGGTGCTTACTATTTCCTGACGACTCAACCGGCTTCCCCCAGTGAAGTCACCTTTGTCAGGCAGTGGATTCGAGAAACGGGCCGTGACGACCTGAAACTCATTCCCGGCAACTCGATGACTTCCTCCGCCCAGATGATCCTCTCCGTCCAGGAGCAGCCCATCTCTTATATTCGCGACCTGTTAAAAACTTTCACACGCGACCGGTTCGATCACATCATCTTTGATACCTCGCCATCCGTCGGTGGTTTGCAAGAACGCGCTATCTGGGCCGCTGACCTGGTGATCATCCCTACCGCAACCGAATTTGCTTCTCTGGATTCCTTATCCAAAACGATAAGCACGATCCAGACCCTGCGGGATAAGAAGAACTGGCAGGGCGGGTTGTTGGGAATCCTGCCGACCTTTTATGACAACACGCGCGAATCACGCGACTCTCTGGTGGACCTGCAGGGAACCTTTCAGGATAAAGTCCTTTCTCCGATTCACCGGGCTACGGTCTTGCGTGAGTGCTGGTCTGAAGGCAAAACCATCTTCGAGTATGCCCCCGAATCGAGGTCTGCGGAAGAATACCAACTGCTAGCCGACCTGGTTCTGAAATATTAGAGGCAACGATGGCCAGGCGAGATGCGTTTTCCGGATTACGAGAGGCACCTTCATCGAATGCTGATGAAGAGGACCGCCCCGTAGATATGCCTGCGTTCTCTGAAAAACAAGATGTTAAACAGCCTTTAGACCTGATCCCCACCGCGCAGCGCAGGAAGAAAAGAAACCGGGATTGGGAGCAGGCTCATCGCGCCGAAACGGTCACTTATCGAGGCGTTCCGCGTGAGTGTCATGAATGGATCGAAGAAATTGCCGACGGGCTTGCCGTTCCCAGAGATGAGGTCGTTCGTGCCTTTTTGGAGTTCGGTGTGAAGCAATACCGGGGTGGCCAGCTCGCGCTCATTGCTTATCCCAAAGCGCAGCGGATGACCCTGTTCCCGGAAGGTGAGAGGAAAACATTGTTGTCTTCTACGCAAAATAAAGAAATCAACGCCTGGCTGAACGACGCTTTCCCGGTAGCGATGAAAAACGAGCGCGGAGCAAAGCGGAAGAAAGGCAAAAAAGACTCGGCTGGTGGCGTACGTTGGGAGATACGCGTAACGTATCGAATACCGGTCCTATTGAAGGAAGAGATCCGTTCGATTGCTAATGAACATACATTGCCGGTGGGTGAAGTGGTCTGGTTTTTCATTGAACAGGCGTTACAGGCATTTCGAAATGGAAGTCTGTCCCTTCAACCGGCTCCAAAGATGATCGGCAAGACTTTGTTTCAGGGTCGATGAACCTGCTGGCTTTTCATGTCGGAGAAAAATTGTACTTGCTTTTTGAGAATGAAAAGAACGTCTGCGGCAATGCTGACTTGCCGCAGACAACCTGCTGACAG
>DAOUGM010000075.1:0-6436 GCA_034428895.1 Anaerolineaceae bacterium | reverse complement strand
GATTGATCCACCTGGTGGATCACCTCCGCCTGCGGCAGGACGGCAACCGTGTATCCCAATCGCTGGATCAGGCTGGCGGCAACGATCTCCTCGCCTCCCTGGAAGTCTTTGCCGCGCCGGCCGTATCTGCTTCTGAATCCGCCAATTTGCATTAACACTCTGCGCCGCGCGCACCAGTTCGCCCCCCATGGAAAATCCCACCATCTATCGACAGGTGTATACTCCTGAAAATCCGTCTTGAATTGGCTCCAGTAGCGCTCCCATCCCTCCCGCCAGATCATGGAGATCTTTTCCGGCCGCCTCAGAATGATATGCCCGCCGATCAGACCTGCATCCTTGTTGCTGGAGAATGCATTCCAGTATTGCTCAAGGATGTCCTTTTTCGCGATCGCGTCGTCATCAAGAAACAGAAGAATATCGCTTTTGGCTTCCGCAATCCCGGCGTTGCGGGCGAATGATAAACCCAAAACCGGGCAGTGGATCAACCGCAGGTGATCGGGATGAGCGGCAAATTCTTCCTTGCGGATTTGATCGATCAGTTCAGTTATGCCGGAACCTTCCGGGTTGTTATCCACCACCACTACCTCGTAATCGGAGAGGGGCATGGTTTGATCGGCTGCCGCGCGCAGCGCGGTTTCGAATACTGTATTGTGGTGAAAAGTGCAGATAATGACCGAAATTTTTAAACCGGCTTTTTGGGATTGATGGGTTTCCGATTCGATTTGCCGCAAATGCTCCGACCTGACCTTGATATCCACCGCTTTGATCAGGGTGTCAATTTCCGTGGATGACCACCAGTTGGGTGATCCTGAACCCAATTTCCCTGAACCGTTCCCCGCGTCCAACCACAGTCGAATATCCCATTCCTTCACTTCATTATCAGTCGGTTCCTCGTCAGATACGCACAATAACACGTTCGCCATTCGCGGCCTGCCAGGGTTGGCAGGAGGTATCGCCGGAACCGTTTTCGATGATATGTGCAGGTGAATACACGGTAGCCATAAGTGAGGCAGGTTCATCCTGCCCGCCTGTTCCTCAGAAAGTATGATTTGCCCTTGATCGGTCAGTATCCTGATGACTTCTCTTCTTACCGTTTCTTCGCGCGGAGAGTATGAACCGTCCTCCAGGATCCAGACCAGGGGCGCAAGGTAAAAATCCCGCCGAAAATCGTCGAATACCATCAAATACTTGCGGTTGTTTGTTATTTTTAACCTGTCATCCTGACTGGTCAATGATCGGGTGTGAAAACGGTAATCGTACACAGGCGTGGAAAACGGCACATGTTTAAGGGTGAATAATGAATTGACCTGCATCCAGTAATCGTAATCTTCACGGGTAAATTGATGCGGGCTGTACCCAGCCAAAAGATAATTAATTCGCCTACGGTACAAGAACGCTCCGCCCACATAATTGTTCGGCCAGGTGTTCAGCTCCGATCTATCTGCAGGCAGGTGGATGTGTTCGCTGCCGGATGGCACCTGGTAGCCGGAAAACCAATCCGAACCGGTGAGCGGTTGACCGTTCTCGCCGATGATGTCCATATTGGCGTAAACCATGTCCCAGTCAGGATGTCTTTGCAGGACCGTGACCATCTTTTCCAGAAACTCCGGCCTCATGCGGTTGTCATCACTACTCCAGGTCAGGTATTCCCCGCATGCCAGTAGAAATCCGTTATTGAGAGAACGCGGCAGTTTTTGATTTTTTTGATGGACCACCCGAATTCTTGGGTCTTTTTGAGCATATTCATCCATCTTCCTGGCGGTGCTATCCGTGGAACCGTCATCCACCAGGATCAATTCGAACTTTTTATAGGTCTGGTTGAGAATGCTCTCCACCGCTTCAGCGATGTATCTTTCTCCGTTGTATACCGGCAAGACAATGGAAACCAAACCCGCGCTGCCGTTGGTATTCAGAGCGAATAACTTCGCATGCCAGATCGAATCCCTTTTTCTTTTGAATGCAAGGAAAGGATAAGCGTAGCGTGAAATGAGTAGTCCATGCTTGTGGAATGTACGCTCCAGGCGCTGCTTAATGGATTGAGAAGGCAAGTTTTTTAACTTACGCAAGAAGTGGACGACCGAGCGCACCGCCTGCTCGCGCCTGGATCCATGCGGCAGGAGTGCCTGGCGAATCTGCCACACCGCCCATAGCATCTTCCAACCGCGGCTTCCTTTAATATTATTCAGCTCACCAGAAAGATGGGATATGCTTGATTCATCTTGCATAATCCTTTGAGTCAAACGGTCAACATTCTCCTCATGGAGTTGCACAAGGGTGCCAATTTCTCTCGCTAATTCCTGCTTTTCATTAGTTAATAAACCCAGTTTATCTTCCAGAATCTGGACCTGATCCAATAACCTGCCATTTTCGATTTTCAGTGACCTGCTTTGATCCCCCATTTGATCCACAATTTTCTTGTGTCTGGCCTGGGTTTCAGCCATTTGCCGGGAAAGATTTTCCACCTCTGTGGAGAGTGAAGAAACTTCCGCTTTCTGCGCAATCTCCGCTGTTCGATAATGATCAATCTCCCGCGCGAGATTGTCAGCCTCAAGCTCCAACCTGGTAACCTGTTCCTGGTAAACGGAATTTTGCTGCGCCAGTTCAATGCCCGTTTGCGCGACCAAATTGTTCATGTCTGACAGGGGATTTCTTTTCGCTCCGGGGTGATTTAATATGTCCAGCGCCGCTTGGATGTTCAGTTTGGATTTTTCAGAATATAGATTTGAGAGCCTGTGCAACTTTTTCGCGAGACTTGCTCGATTTTGATATGCCCTTTCCAATGATCTTTCCAGGTCGGCTCCCGCCAGGCCGATGAGGGGGATAACGTAGGAATCCAATTTGCTCGTGGTCATCAGGTTCGTGATCTTTGGATCATAGGAGAGCGCCACGACCGGAAGCCCATATTTCATTGCGAGAATAATGGCATGCAAACGCATGCCTGCCACGAGGTCGCAGCTGGTAATGGCGGCCTCGCGTTCTGCAAAGGTGGATGATTTCTTGAGGATGCGTGTGCGCCCAGCATGCGTCATCCAACGTTGAACCCGTTTGGAAATCCCCGTGTCGTCCAATAATGTGTCTTTCACATTCTGGAATGGGATAAATAGGACATTTGCGGCTGGATGCTGCCCCAGAAAACCATCCAATCCGGCTGCAACTTCTCTTTCCCAAACTGCGGGATCAACATCGACATCCCAATTCCTGAGGGCAACGCCAACAAGAGGGTGACGCACAGCATCGGTCGGGTGGTCGTTCAATTGGTTGGGAGATGCCGGTATTGAAAACGCAGGATCCGCCGTAATGCGAATTTTTTCACGGTGAATTCCCAGCGCTAATAATACTTTTTGTGATTCAATGTCCCTCACGGTGATACGGGCGGCCTGGTTGGCGATGGTCCGGACAATGGAATTCCCTTCCCGGGTGATGAGCGGGCCGACACCCACTCCGTACAGCATCAGGGGTTTTCGCTTGACCGCCGCGAGGATGGCGATGCTGCTGTAAAAGGAAAGTCCGATATGCTTCGAAGTCAAAATCGATGTATGCTCGAAACCCCAGTAATCGTGAAAAACCCCGCCCCCGCCGATAATCACCAAGTCACAGGTGTCCATCTCGCTGATAATCAGTGGGATATTCTCCCAACCCACTGCGTTGACATGATGAATTTTCTTTGTATTCTCGGGATTTCCGGAGATTACCGTTATATCAATTTCAGACAAATTCACCCGAAAATCGCGGATCATGGCATCGAGGATCAGTTCATCTCCAGCGTTATCAAAACCAAAATATCCCGCGATCAATATCCTGACTTGTGGATCCATTTTATCCACCGCCGGATTCAAGATGGGTATGCTTAACGTCCGCAAGATATTCATCCACAATCTGCCGGGCTGCTCCCACCCCCATGACATGCCCTTGGTCCAACCAGACGGCACGATCGCACTGACTCAGAATCGTATTCATATTGTGGCTCACGATCAATATGGTTGAACCGCAGGTGTGAAATTTCTCGATCCTTGAATAACATTTCTCGCGGAAGGATTCATCTCCGACAGTCAGGATCTCATCGAGGATCAATATTTCCGGTACCCAGGTGGTGGCAATGGAAAATCCCAGGCGCGCAATCATACCGCTGGAGTATGTCCTCAAAGGCGAGCCAATGGTCCCGTTGATCTCTGCGAAATCCAGGATTTCTTCCATGTGCTGCCGGATCTCCCTTTGTGTATACCCCAGCAGGGAGGCGTTCAAAAAAATGTTTTCCTTGCCGGTCAATTCCGGGTGGAATCCCGCTCCCAATTCGAGCAGCGGAGATACATTTCCTCGCATGATCACTCTTCCGCTGGTGGGAGCCAGGACACGCGAGATCAGTTTCAGCAGGGTGGTTTTGCCCGCGCCGTTTCTACCGATGATGCCAAAGGTCTCTCCCTGTTTAATTTCCAGGTTAATATTTTTTAACGCCCAAAAATCCTTCATCTTCACCCGGCGTTCGAGCAAACGGATCGAGAACTCCTTAAAGGAATTGAATGGCTCGTCAGGTTTTCGATACCTCACGGATGCATCGATCAAGGAAATTGCCAAATCAGTGGGCAGTTCCATTTATCTCTCAGGTCCTGTACGTCAATTCATTCGCTTTCCAGGTGAACACGATCCAACCCACAACCAGGGTGAAAACCGCCACAATCCCACCGATGGTCAAAGTTGTCAGGTCCGGAAGAGTTCCGTTATAGATCGGGTAGCGCATGATCTCGACAAAATAATACATGGGATTGAAAACCTGCACAAAAAAATGTAAACCCTGGGGGATGATGTCTACAGGGTAGATGATCGGCGTCATGTACATCCAGGCAGTGAGCATAACGTGGAACATTTCAACAACATCCGGGAAGTAAATGGCCAGTATGCTGAACAACAGACTTAATCCCAGGGTGAACATCGCCAGCATCAAGATCGAAACCGGCAGGAAGAGCAGGCTCCAACGGAATTGAAAACCCGTAATAACCATGATCAACGCCAGGGGTACGAGCGAAATCAAAACATTGACCAGCCCGGTGCCAAGCGCAGAAACCGTGAATGTAGTCCGTGGAAGATAGATGCGGTGTAACAGCGAGCCGCCCCACACGTTCTGATTTAACGCTGCCATCATGGTTTGCGAGAAAAAGGTCCATGCCACCAAACCACTCAGGACGTAAACAGGGTACCCCTCAATGGAATGGAACAGGCGGGAAAATACCAAAGTCAGGATCAGCATCATCCCAAGCGGGTTGAGCATCGTCCAGGCTACACCCAGCACGGAGCGCTTATAGCGCGAAATCACATCCCGGCGGATGATCTGAAAAACCAGTTCATGGTATTTGAATATCCCCCGAATTTCTTCCACCGCCAGCGGACCCCGATTGGCGCTGTCATAAACCCTTGAATAATGAGAATCCAGGACAGAATTCATGAGTGATCCGCCGCATGCTGAAAATCAAGGATGTCTACTGAAAGCCGTGGTATAACTTTCTTCTTTGTTCTCGCGAACTCGCTGCCAGGGTCGGTGTTTGAACGAAAGGATGATTCCCTTAATCCACATCACGATGAATACCGGTAGATACAGGAGCGATCGAAGAAAAGTCGTGCGATTGGGTAGAGCAATAATACCGAACAGGATCATCAAAATCTCGATCGCGGCAATGGACAGGAAAATTGCCGCGAAGATCGGATGCTTCAATAATGCCAACCCAGCGATGATCAAAATTAATAGCTTTAACCAGCGCGGTTTATGAAAGAGCGAACCCAATACTGACCATCCGCGGAAACCGCTCAAGAACAACCGGACGACAATAGGAAGGTAGTCTTTCAATGCCTTCCATTGTCCGCGAAACCAGCGCGCGCGCTGGCGTGAAGCGGCTGTGCTTTCCACCGGTTTTGGATCAAAAATCGTTACCTGGTTGAACTGCTTAACGAGGATTTTCTTGTCTGCCAGTAATAAGCTCAGGGCGATGTCTTCCACCTCTGTACCAATTCCAGGGCAGAGTTTTATGAGGATTTGCGGTCGAAACAACATCCCCGTTCCTCTCAGGCGCACCGAAAAACCCAGAACCGAACGAATGCGGTCAAATACAGTTTGCTCGATGATCTCTGAAAGTGAAATGACCGTCGACAGCGGATGATCGATGTACCCGTCAGGGGATAAAAAACATTGAGCCGCCTGCGTATCTTTGGATATTTGTTGAGACAGTTTTTCAAACAAATCTCCTGGAACTTTGCTGTCTGCATCCAGGATCAGAATGTAGTTGAATTCCAGCATTTGCCTGCGGTAGGCTTTCATGAACCAGGAAAGGGCGGCACCCTTACCTCTTCGTTTTCCCGAATTCCTGGTAACGGTAATGGCGCCTGATGTTCTGGCGATGCCGATGGTGTTGTCGGTGCAATTATCAGCAATGACGTACAGCGCGTCTGA
>DAOUGM010000074.1:0-65760 GCA_034428895.1 Anaerolineaceae bacterium | reverse complement strand
TATTGCTTATCGATTAGTTGATTGTAAACGTCCAGCGCGCCGTGCTGCTTTGCTTCGCTCCAGTGCGGGTTTCCAGTTTCACCCTGGCAAAAACAAGGAACTTCTTCGCGTCGATGGCACCGCACACCAGCGTGTAGTTTGAACGCAGTTTCATGCCATTGTGCACATCGGCTGCCGAAAAAGTCACGCGGATTTTCCCCTGCTGCCTGGCAGGCGTGATGAAGGTGACCTTGGCATATTTTCTGACCTGGTCGGTGGTGGTACGGTCGCTGGATTTTGTGGGTCTTTTCTCTTTCCTGAACAAGTCAAGGAAGCGTTTGAACATTCTCCCTCCCGGAAAAACCCGTTTACCCATATTCTATTGAAGAAGGGAATTAATGCAAGTGTGCACTGGTTCAAAAGGTGTCGAACTTCCATAATTCATCGAAATCCATCCTGATTCTTTTCTGCTAATTTCAATTCCAGTATAATATTCATATGCCCTCGAAAAAAACTCCCTTAGTGATCGGAATCGCCGGCGGTTCAGGTTCCGGAAAGACCACCGCCGCTGATATTATTTTGGCCAAGGTGGGCAAGAACCGCATCGCCTACCTGCAGCATGACTCTTATTATCGTGAATTGACCAGCCTGCCCCTCACCCAGCGCATGGAGGTCAACTTTGACCACCCCGATTCGCTGGAATCCGCGTTGATGATCGAGCATATTAAGCAGCTCAAGCAGTGGAAATCAATCGAAGTGCCCCTTTACGATTTTCATACCCACACGCGCACCGGCAAGACCTTCACAGTGGTACCCCGCCGCGTCATCCTGGTGGAAGGCATCCTCATCTTTGCTGAACCCGAATTGCGCTCGCTTTTCGATGTGAAGATCTTCGTGGACACCGACTCCGATATCCGCTTCATCCGGCGCTTGAAACGGGACATTGAAGAACGCGGACGCACCACTGAAATGGTGGTCAAACAATACATGTCCACCGTGCGCCCCATGCACCTCGATTTTGTGGAACCCTCCAAGCGTTATGCAGACGTCATCATCCCCGAAGGCGGACTGAACGAAGTCGCCATGGACATGATCATCGCGCGCATCGAATCCTTGCTCAGGGAAGAAAAAAAACCTGCATGAAACTGACCGGCTGGCGGCTGACCGTTGCGCGTATTGCGGTTTTGCTGGTAATTGTCGGTGCGTCGATCCTTCTTTTTATTCAGCGGGATAAGGTCGCGCAACTCGAAGCCTTTGGCTACCCGGGGATATTTCTCGTTTCGCTTCTTTCCAATGCCACCTTGATCCTCCCTGTACCGGGGGTGTTGTTTACGTCTGCCATGGGCGCGGTGTTCAATCCATTCTGGGTGGCGTTGGCTTCCAGCACCGGGGCGACGCTGGGCGAACTCTCCGGTTACCTGGCGGGATTCAGCGGGCAGGGCGTGATCGAGAACAAAACCTGGTATGAACGCGTGACGCGTTGGATGAAAAAATATGGGGATATCACCATCCTGGTGCTGGCGTTCATTCCCAACCCTTTGTTCGATATTGCCGGGATGGTGGCAGGTGCGCTGCGCATGCCGTTGTGGCGCTACCTGGTCTTCAGTTGGATTGGAAAAACGGGAAAGATGTTTCTGTTCGCTTATGGGGGAGCGAGCATTATCAATTTATTCAAATAGCCAGGCCAGCCGATAAGCCGCTTTCTGTTGCCCGAAAGGGTATGCTGAAGGCACGGCTTTCGGACCGACGGTCATCTCTCTAGACCGGATGTTGCCATCCGGCTCATGCAGCCTACCCGGGACTCGTGAGAAAACGAGCCGCTTCCCGCCGCCCACGAATGGGCGGACATGGTCCCTGCTTGGCCTTGCTCCCGTCGGGGGTTGCCTGGCCGCTGCATTACTGCAGCGCCGGTGGTCTCTTGCACCACCGTTTCACCCTTACCTTGTTCAGGCGGTATGTTTCTGTGGCCCGATCCGGCAGGTTCTTCCCCAAGGGGAATCCCCGCCCCGGGAGTTACCCGACGACGTGCTCTTTGGAGTGCGGACTTTCCTCGACGCTGAGATCAGCGCCGCGACCATCTGGCTGGCCTGTAGTTCCATCATACCTGTAGTGACGGACTTCGTCAATCTTTCGGAGTGTCTCCGGTTGACCAGAGTTTGTGTGAAAAAGGTTTTATAATAAATAATTAAGGTTTTAATAATATAGAAAGGCAAAAGGTAAATATGCGTAAACCAATGGTGGCGGGGAACTGGAAAATGAACAAAACAGTGGATCAGGCGAGCGTTCTGGTGCAGGAATTGCTGCCGGGTCTTCAGAAATACCCGGAGGTGGAACGGGTGATCTGCCCGCCCTTTACATCGTTAATGATCCTCTCCGCGCAGTTGAGCGGCAGCGGGGTGGGATTGGGGGCGCAAAACCTGCACTGGGAAACATCCGGTGCCTTTACCGGTGAGGTCTCTCCACAGATGGTGAAGGAGTTTTGCGATTATGTGATCATCGGTCATTCCGAGCGGCGCACCTAT
This sequence comes from Anaerolineaceae bacterium, assembly GCA_034428895.1. GTDB lineage: Bacteria > Chloroflexota > Anaerolineae > Anaerolineales > Anaerolineaceae > UBA6107. The sequence goes on along the minus strand of DAOUGM010000074.1, from coordinate 63,259 downwards.
TTCGGTGAAACCGATGCCTCGGTCAATAAGAAACTGAAAGCCGCCCTGGCGCTGGGTTTGGTGCCCATCGTGTGCATCGGCGAGACACTGGCGGAATATGAATCCGGGAAAACTGGCGAGGTGGTCACGCGGCAGGTACTGCAAGGATTTAAAGAGATCGACACCGCACAGGCATCCATGATCGTGGTGGCGTACGAGCCGGTGTGGGCGATCGGTACCGGTAAAGCAGCCACGGGAGAAGGAGCCAACGCCATCCTGCGCGATCATATCCGCCCGGCACTGGCGCAACTGTTCGGTTCGGGTGTTGCACAGAACATCCGCATTCTCTACGGCGGGTCGGTCAATGCCGCCAACGCCGCGGAGTTTTTCACGCAACCTGAGATCGACGGTGCCCTGGTCGGCGGCGCAAGCTTGAAGGCGGAAGAATTCGTCAAGATCGTGGAATCCGCAAAGAAGTAATGGACCAGGAATACAAGAAAACATCCCCCGTAAGGGGGATTATGTTTTCCATTAATTATTGCGATCAAATCAGGCGGTGCCGAACTGCCGGTCGCCGGCATCTCCCAACCCCGGGAGGATGTACCCAACCTCATTGAGCCTTTCATCCACGGCGGCCAGGTGAATGGGCACTTCGGGGTGGGCGCGCGTCATGGCTTCGATACCTTCGGGGGCGCCGATAACGCCCACGAACTTGATCTTCTTCACTCCCCAGCGTTTCAGCACATCCACGGTGGCGGTGGCGGAACCGCCCGTGGCCAGCATCGGGTCCAGGATCAGGCAGACCGAGACGGTGGGTTCGGTGGGGAGCTTGTTGTAGTATTCCACCGGTTTGAGGGTGTTTTCATCGCGGTAAAGTCCAATGTGCCAAACCTCGGCACTCGGCATTAATTTCCAGAACCCATCCACCATGCCCAGGCCGGACCGCAGGATGGGAACCAGGCCGATCTTCTCGCGCAGGATGGCGCAGCTTGCAACGGCAAGCGGGGTATTCACCGCAATGGGTTCAGTCAGGAGATCGGCAGTAGCTTCGTAGGCCAGCAAAATGGAAATTTCTCCCACAAGTTCGCGGAATTTCTTGGGCTCGGTATTCAGGTCGCGAAGTTTGGCTAATTTGTGGGCAACAAGCGGATGATGAGAGACAAATACGTTGGACATAAGCGCTCCTAAAAATTTCCTTTATTATAGCGCGAAAGGAAAATGAGGGACAGAATGACTGCGCGTAGGCAGGATTTTGATCAGGATTATTCCATTCATTGCAGAAAGTGTATAATGGTGCCTATGGCAACCGCTGACAACCGTATCACCAATCCCGACCCGCGGCCGGATGACCGCCTGGATCAGACGCTGCGCCCAACCCGCCTGAAAGAATTGATCGGGCAAGACCAGGTGCGCCGCAATCTCGAGATCCTCATCTCCGCTGCCCGCGGGCGCAAGGAATGCCTGGATCACGTTTTATTCTATGGCCCGCCGGGGTTGGGCAAGACCACCTTGGCGTATATCCTGGCCAATGAAATGGGTGTGAACATCAAGATCACCTCCGGACCAGCCATCGAACGCACCGGCGACCTGGCGGCCATCCTGACCAACCTGCGCGAGGGCGATATCCTCTTTATCGACGAAATTCACCGCCTGGGAAGGTCGGTGGAAGAGGTCCTTTACCCTGCGATGGAGGATTTTGCGCTGGATATCGTGATCGGCAAGGGGCCTGCGGCGCGCTCGCTGCGGCTCAAGCTGCCGCGCTTTACCACAATCGGAGCCACCACCCGCCTGGCGCTGGTCACGTCTCCGCTGCGGGCAAGGTTCGGCGCGGTTTACCGCCTGGACTATTATGATCAAAAAGCCATGCAGGAGATCGTCAAGCGTGCTTCAAACCTGCTGTGCGTGGAAAGCGATGACACGGGTATTGAAGAGATCGCCCGCCGTGCCCGGGGAACCCCGCGCGTGGCGCTGCGTTTGCTGCGCCGGGTGCGCGATTATACCCAGGTTAAGGGTAACGGCGTGATCGACCGCGGAACGGCAGTGCTGGCGCTCGATTTGCTGGCTGTCGACGAAATGGGTTTGGACGACGTCGACCGGCGCGTCTTGAAGACCATCATCGATAAATACGGCGGCGGCCCGGTGGGGCTGTCGACCATCGCCGCCTCGATCAGCGAGGAAGCCGATACCATCATGGACGTGGTCGAACCGTATTTGCTGCAGCTTGGGTTTATCGACCGCACACCGCAAGGACGTGTGGCTACTCAACTGGCGTATGAACATCTACAGGTGCCTTACAACAACAAGGAAAGTCAACCGCGGTTGATCCCATAATTATGCGTACATCTGATTTCGATTATCACCTTCCGCTTGAGCGCATTGCCCAAACGCCGATCGAGCCGCGGCATGATTCACGCCTGCTGGTCATGCACCGGGTTGGCGAGGACCTCATTGATGCCCATTTTTACGAGATCGGCAAATACCTCAATCGCGGCGATCTGCTGGTCATCAACCAGACGCGGGTGATCCCGGCGCGTTTGTTTGCCCGCAAGTCGACCGGGGGGCGGGTGGAACTTCTGCTGCTGAAGCAGATCGAACCTGAAGTATGGGAAGTCCTGGTGGGAGGTAAGGGTCTGCGCAAGGGAGTGCACCTGCGCGTGGAAAACGGGCCCGAAGTTGAGATCATCGATGAACTCGAAAGCAGTGGAAGGGTGATTCGTTTCCTGCAGCCCATCGAACGTTTGCTCCCACAGGTCGGCGAAATGCCCCTGCCGCCGTACATCCATGAAAAACTGACGGATCCCGAAAGATATCAGACGGTCTATGCCGTGGAAACCGGTTCGGCGGCGGCACCCACCGCTGGCTTGCATTTTACCCCGCAACTGATGGACTCATTGAAAGCGCAGGGTATTAACTTTGCGCGCGTCACGCTGCACGTGGGATTGGACACCTTTGCCCCGGTAACCGAGGACGACCCACAGGAGCACAAAATCCACACCGAATGGTGCGAAGTAACCGCGGAAACAGCGGAGATGATCAATCAAACCAAGGATCGCGGGAATAAGGTGGTCGCAGTCGGGACGACCAGCGTGCGCACCCTGGAAAGCGCGGCTGCTGCAAGCCGAATCATTGGTAGAGTGGTTCCTTACCGCGGTGCGACAGGCCTGTTTATCCTTCCTGGATTCGATTTCAAAGTCGTTGATGCGATGGTGACCAATTTTCATTTACCCAAATCGACACTGCTGATGCTGGTGAGCGCATTCGCGGGTCGGGAGAAGATGCTCAATGCCTATCAAACCGCCATCGAACGGAAATACCGATTTTATTCGTTCGGCGATGCGATGTTGATCTTATAGGTGCTGCCGTGAATAACGCAGAAAAATTGATCGAACTTGAGCAGGAGATCACACTTTGCCGCAGGTGCCCGCGCCTGGTTGCCTGGCGCGAAGAACTGGGACGGACGAAGAGACGCGCCTATCGCGATGAGGTCTACTGGGCGAAACCGGTTCCCGGTTTTGGCGATCCGGATGCGAAGGTGCTTGTGCTTGGTCTGGCGCCCGGTGCGCATGGTTCGAACCGCACCGGCAGGATGTTCACCGGCGATGCTTCGGGCGATTTTCTCTACCCGGCACTGCACCGTGCAGGATTTGCCAACCAGCCGTTCGCGAAAACAAGGGATGACGGATTGGAACTTCACGGCATTTTCATCACCGCGTTATGCCGCTGTGTCCCTCCCGACAACAAGCCGACGACAAGTGAAATAAAAAACTGCCGTAGTTATTATCTGAGGGAGATCGAGCTTCTGCCCAACCTGCAGGGGATCGTGGCATTGGGAAAACTCGCGTACGATGCTGCGATCCGCATCATTGACCCATCCGGCAATGGAAAGTCTGCTCCTCATTTTTCACACGGCGCATTCTCACCCGCCGTTGATGGATCGATGTGGCTCCTGGGATCCTACCATCCCAGCCGCCAAAATACCCAGACCGGCCGCTTGACGGCGGATATGTTCGACCAAATTTGGGAAAAAGCAAACCGGTTATTGGTGGATTAATTCTATTTATGCGTGATGAACCACACCCGTTTGGATTGCGGTTGTAACTGTTGGAGAGGATTCATTCCCCCGAATTTTTCAACGACATAAAGTCCGGCATATTCCAGGCATTTTTCGATCTCTTCAATGGAAAATGCGCGCTTGACGTGTTTTTCCTCGTATTTATCCCACTTTTCCCCCATTTTTACAAACCAGGTGATCTTTTTGCAAGCCAAACGATTTTCATAATTAAAACTGTTGCGGTGCAGCTCGAGCAGTTCCGGAGTTTCCTGTGTAACCTCGCAATTGTTCTCGTGCCAAGCCGCAGCCAACCCATAGATGGTGTTCATATCAAAGATAAACCATCCGTTGGGCTTGAGCGCCCGAGCGATATGGTTAAAGGTGGACTGCAGATCATCGTTGGTGATCATATAGTTCAAACTGCCAAACCAGCAGGTGACCAAATTGAACTCTTGCGTGAAATCAATGAATCGCATGTCAGTATTAATGAAATCGATTTTCAACTTTTCCTGGTTGGAACGGTGATTTGCCAGGCGCAGCATTTCTGGTGAGAGATCGATCCCCGAAACCTTCCAACCCTTTTTGGACATGGCGACTGCAAAACTACCCTCGCCACATGCGACGTCAAGAAGCTTCTTTGTTCCATTGGCAGGTATTTTATATTCCTGGATAAGCGAGGGGAGCACCTCCGCCATTTCCTGCGACAGATTGGGATAATGACTGCGGGCATAGATTTCGGCAAACCGGTCGTAGGTTTTCATGTTCACTCCATGCAATAAACAGGATGTCCGAACGAACAATGTGATTTTTACCACAAGTATTGGATTTTGAACATTGTGATTTATGGAAAACAAAACAGCGGATTTCTCCGCTGTTGTTTTCAATGGAAGATTATCGATTAACTGCGTGCCTTGAGTGCCGACCAGCCAGCATAGACGGCGGTTTCGCCGAGTTCGGCTTCGATGCGTATCAACTGGTTGTATTTTGCCACACGGTCCGAGCGGGCAGGAGCGCCGGTCTTGATCTGACCGGTGTTCAACGCCACAGCCAAGTCTGCGATGGTGGAGTCTTCGGTCTCGCCGGAGCGGTGTGATGTTACTGCACGCCAGCCTGCGCGGTGGCAAAGTTCCACGGCTTCGATGGCTTCGGTCAGGGAACCGATTTGGTTCACCTTCACCAGTAATGCGTTGCATGCATCTTCCTTGATTGCACGGCGAACGCGTTCCGGGTTGGTAACCAGCAGATCATCGCCCACGATCTGGACCTTGTGACCGATCTCCCTGGTCAGCAGTTTCCAGCTTTCCCAGTCATCCTGTGCCAGACCGTCCTCAATGGACACGATGGGATATTGCTCAACCCAATTCTTCCAGAATGCCACCATTTGTTCGCCGCTCAGTTTCTTGCCTTCCTTGCGCAAGTTGTAGGTTTTGGTTTCTTCGTCATACAGCTCTGAGGCAGCGGGGTCGAGGGCAATGGCCACCTGCTCGCCAGCCTTGTAGCCGGCTTTTTCGATGGCCTGCAGGATCACTTCGACGGCTTCGTTATTGGCTTTTAATGCCGGGGCATAACCACCCTCATCGCCCACCAGGGTGGTGTATCCGCGATCTTTGAGGACTGACTTGAGTGCATGGTAGATTTCGGCTCCCCAGCGCAATCCTTCCGTGAACGAAGGAGCGCCAAAGGGCATGACCATGAATTCCTGGGCGTCGGTTGACTGCCAGCCGGTGTGGGCACCGCCATTGAGAATGTTCATCATCGGGACGGGCAGCACATGGGCATAGACTCCACCGATGTAGCGGTAAAGGGGCAGTTCCAGGGCATTGGCGGCGGCTTTTGCCACTGCAAGGCTTGCGCCGAGGATAGCGTTGGCTCCCAGGCGGGATTTGTTCTTGGTCCCGTCCAGGGTGATGAGCATGGTGTCGATGGCTTTTTGTTCGGTGGCGTCCCAGCCCAGCAGATTCTCCGCAATCTCTGTATTTACGTTGTTAACGGCGTTGAGCACACCTTTACCGTTGTAGCGGCCTTTATCGCCGTCGCGCATTTCAAGTGCCTCATGAATACCGGTGGACGCACCGGAGGGGACAGCCGCGGTTCCATACGAACCGTCTTCCAGAATCACCCGCACTTCGACGGTGGGGTTTCCGCGGGAATCGAGTACTTCCAACCCTTCAACTGATACGATTTCCATTTTATGTTTCCTTTCATTTATAAGGCAGATGCCTGCCGTGATATCAAGCGAAACGATTCTAGTATACCCGATAATCCGATCAGTCTTCGAGCGCAAGAGGGGGATCGAGGTATTTCACGCCTGCTTTATTGGCGGCGGCGCGCATGAATGCCATAAACAGCGGATGCGGACGGGTTGGTCTTGAGAGAAATTCGGGATGAAATTGTGTTCCCAGCATAAAGGGATGATCCTTCAACTCTGCGATCTCCACCAGGGTCTTATCCGGAGACAAGCCCGAAAAGACCATGCCCCTGGAGGCGAAGAGGTCGCGATATTGATTGTTGAACTCGAATCGATGGCGGTGGCGTTCCTCGACTTTCTTCACACCATAGGCTTTGGCTGCGATGGTTCCCGGCTGCAGAATGCAGGGATACAGTCCAAGGCGCATGGTTCCGCCCATGTTCGTGACGTGCTGTTGATCTTCCATCAGGTCGATCACCGGGTTGGGCGTGGCGTGATCGAATTCAGAAGAATTGACCTGGTCGGTCTCCAGCACGAAGCGTCCAAACTCGACCACCATTAGTTGCATTCCCAAGCAAAGGCCAAAGTAAGGGATCTTTTTTATGCGGGCAAGATGGGCGGCGATGATCTTCCCTTCTATCCCGCGGCTGCCAAACCCACCCGGGACAATGATGCCGCTGACCTTTTCGAATTTTTCAATTCCCTTCCCTTTTTCGAGATCCGAGGAGTGGATCCACCGAAGGTCGAGATCCACACCCAGCAGGAGGGCGGCGTGATTCAGCGCTTCACGCACACTCATGTAAGCATCATGTAATTCCACATATTTTCCCACCAGGGCGATGGTCACCTTGGGTTTCTTCTTTTTTGTTTCGGCTACCAGTATTTCCCAGGATTTCCAGTTGGGCTGCTTTTTGGGTTGCAGGTTCAAACGCTCGGTCAGGTAATCTCCGACCTTTTCCTGTTCCAGGATCAAAGGGATTTCATAGAGGGTGGGGACGGTATGCATGGGAATCACGGCGCGTTTTTCCACGTCGCAAAACTGGGCGATCTTTTCACGCAGGTTTTCACGCACCGGCATGTCGCTGCGCGCCACGATCATATCAGGGGCGATACCAATTGATCGTAACTCGGCCACCGAGTGTTGTGTCGGTTTGGTCTTCAGTTCTGCGGTCGCGCCAATATAAGGAAGCCATGTAACATGGATATAAACGGTGTTCTCACGCCCCAGGTCGGTTCTGAGCTGGCGTAAGGCTTCGAGAAAGGGCAGACTCTCGATATCGCCAACCGTCCCGCCCACTTCGACCAGCACGACGTCCGCGCCGGTGGATTTGGAGACCAGCGAGATGCGGCGTTTGATCTCATTGGTGATATGCGGAATGACTTGAATGGTTCCGCCCAGAAAATCACCGCGCCTTTCCTTGGAGATCACTTCGGCGTATACCTGCCCGGTGGTGATGTTGCAGACGCGGTTCAACCGGATATCGATGAACCTTTCGTAATGACCCAGGTCAAGGTCGGTTTCCGCGCCGTCGTCCAAAACAAAGACCTCACCATGCTGGTAGGGGCTCATCGTGCCTGGATCCACATTAATATAAGGGTCCAGCTTTTGGACGGCAACCTTGAAGCCGCGTTCCTTGAGCAGGCGACCGATGGCTGCCACGGTCACTCCCTTGCCCACAGAGCTGACAACACCCCCTGTGACAAAAATGTATTTCGTCGTCATGATCTACTCCTACCAGTCAAATATAAGAAGCGAGGAGGGCGTTTGATTGCACCTCCTCGTGAGATGAGCCATTGGAACTCTGGCCGTTTTTCATCATACCTGATGAGCATTTTCAATCTTTTCTTTCCTCATACTCAAATAAAAGTTTATCATAAGTGACATTTGGTAGCAAAAGAAAAACCATCCCGGGGGATGGTTTTTGGTCGCTAATTGGTTTGAACTTTGTTTTCCAGAGTGCGGGTGAGGATTTCTTCCTGTTCCTTGGAAGCAGGTTTATCCTTTTTGGAATCCTGGTTTTTCTTGCGGTCCTTGGCTTTTTCCATGGCTGCCCGCATGGCAATTTCCATGGTGGTCGGTTCGACTTCAGCCGGTTCGTTGATCGTTTCAAGGAGGGCTGAATTATCGACATCGGATTTGCGCCTGGGTTTCCGTTCAGTGCGTTTTTCACGCTTGAATTCACCCGCGGGGCGTGAACTTGCCGGTTTTGGTTTTTCCTCAACAACCACTTCCGGTTCGGGTTGCAGGGCTTTCATGCTCAATTTGATTTGTTTTTTGCGGCGATTCACATCGATAATCTGGGCTTCGATCTCGTCGCCTTCTTTGACCACATCCGAAGGTACTTTGACATAGCCGTGAGCCATCTCACTGATGTGCACAAGACCAGGTCGTTCGGCGCCAATTTCCACAAATGCGCCGAATTTTTCAAGACGGACCACTTTACCTTTCACATTGTTGCCAACCTTGATCTCACGCCATTCCAAATCCAGGGGTTTGATCATGGTCAATTCGATGCGTTCTTCACCGTCTTTGCGCGCGATGCGTTTGATCCAAACTTCGATCTCCTGACCGACCTGGATCGCTTCTTCCACATGGTTGATCGGGTTATTGTCCGCTCCGACGATTTGTGTAATGTGAAGCAAAGCAGGTTTTCCGATGCCGATATCCAGCACGGCTCCTGCGAGGTTGATCTTGATTACCTTGCCTTTGAATTGCATTTTTGGTTCGATCTTTTGGGTAGTTTCCGCGTCAGCGCTCATATCCATCATGGGCCTCTTTCATTATCAATATCCAACGAGGAAAGATTATACCTCGTGGAAGAATTTATGTCAATTAAATGTCGGACAAATCAGAAATCATTCGCTTCATTCTCCGCTGGTGAGCAGTTCGACGGCCTTTTCAAGTTGAGGATCTCTGCCTGCCGCGATATCTTCTTCGGTAATTTCCACGATGTAATCCGGAGTCAGACCGATCTGGTGGATCAGGCGCCCGTTTGGCGTCAACCAATGGGCAATGGTAACGCGAACCGCGCCTTGATTATCATCAAGCGCCACCCAATTCTGAACTGAACCCTTGCCGTAAGTGGTAGTTCCAACAAGTTTCCCCCGTCCGCGATCCTGGATCGCTCCAGCAGTGATCTCGGAAGCGGAGGCGGACCCTCCGTTTACCAAAACAACAAGAGGGATCTCGGTGGCTTTGCCGCCAGGGATGGCTTCGTAGGTGATTTCTTCTCCGGTACCAAGTTTTTCGATCATAACCACGCCATCCGGGATGAACTGGGAAACCACTTCGATGGCAGTATCCAGATAACCGCCGCTATTGCCGCGCAAATCCAGGATCAACCCTACCGGATTCTGAGCAAGCAGCCCTTTTAATGCATTGATCAGGTCGGTGGTGGTCGATTCTCCGAATGTGAATAGAGCCACATAGGCAACGTTCTTCTCCAGCATCCTGCTTTCGAGGCCAGGTATTACGATCGTCTCACGGACGATGGTAAATTCAAGTAGTTCAGGAGAATCAGGTCGCTGAACCTGGAGGATCACGGTTGTTCCTTCCGGACCCAGGACAGATTTGAGGACAATTTTGGGGTCTACATTGCTGACGTCAGTTCCATCGACTCCAATGATCTCATCTCCGGGTTTCAATCCCACTTTTTCAGCCGGTGAACCGGGCATTGGGCTGATGATGGTAAGGTGCTTTCCGGTGTCGTCCACCCATGCTCCAATACCTGTATATGAACCTTCAAGGGGCATGTTCGCCTGGGTGAATTCCTCCGGGTCCATGTAGCCGGAATGTTGGTCGCCCAGGGCGTCGATCATCCCACGAATCGCACCTTGCATCAATTTCTGGTCGTCTACCGGCTGATCGACATACTGCTCATGGATGATCTTCCACGATTCCCAGAAAGGTTTAAATAAGGTATCGAGATCGATCGCCTCTGAGGTCGCGCTGGTTGTCGGGGAGGAAGCATTTGGGATCGTTTGTAACTGAGAAGGCGTGGGGATCAACCAACCTGCGATCAATCCACCTGAGAATGCACCGGCAAGCAATACGAGGGAGATGATGACAATTACAATGGTTCGCCCGGTGTGACTGTTATTCATTCTTAAAAATCTCCTGTATGGCGTTTTTCGGTTGAATCATCAACCAGTCGATCGTTGTTTTTCTGCAATTGCTGCACTTTTAAGGCAAGTTCCTGAATTTTTGAATTTTCATTTTGAAAGGGATCCTTGAGCATTTGGCTGGCGGCATACAATTTGCGCGCCCAATTTTCCTTGTCGTCCCTTTTCTTCATGCCCATAAAAAGTCCAATATTAATGGACACGATGAACACGACAAGAAAGATGATCAAGATCCAACCGAGAACCGGCAGGGAATTTCCCATCGATTATTCCATCCTCAAATTTACATCGACTGGAATTACGCTTGGCAGGTCAAGCAGCGACACGACCGCAGCATCAGCAGCAGCGGAACGGGTATGTGTTCCCACCTGAATCGTAAAAATGCCAAACTGACTGGCGGCATCTAGATTACGCGGTGAGTCGTCAATGAAAACGCAGCTGCCGGGGTCTTGTATGCCAGCGATCTCGAACGTTCTCTGAAAAGATTCAGGCATTGGCTTGCATGCGGGGAAAAAACGACTGATGTCAATGATCTGGTTGAATACCCCATCCAGCCCGAGGATGGAAATTACACGCCTGGCGTGTTCGAGACTGGCATTGGTAAAAATTATTTTGCGGTCTGAATACAGATTCAATGTATCCAACAGGTCTTTATCAGGCCGCAAATATTGTTCAAGAGGGATATCATGCACATACTCGAGGAAGGCGACCTCATCGATGTTGTATTCCACTTTCAAGCCGCGCAAAGTGGTACCGTATTGCTTAAAGAGTCTCGCCCGCAGCAAATGCACCTGTTCGGGATCAAACTTGAGTAATTCGGACATGTAATTGTCCATGCGGCGGCCGATCGCCTCCCAAACCCCTGAGGTGGAAGGATAGAGGGTGTCATCCAGGTCAAAGAACATGGCTTCAAAATTCATACGGCAAAGTATACCCTTTTTTTGAAAATTGCTCCCGGTACCGTTGGCAGGGAGGGCGTGGTATATAATTGACTGGATGACGATCAAGATTCTTGCTGATGAGGTTGCTTCACAGATCGCTGCCGGAGAGGTGGTGGAACGGCCGGCATCGGTGGTGAAGGAGTTGCTCGAAAATGCCATCGATGCAGGCGCCAGCCGCATAACGGTTCGGGTGGAAGCTGCCGGCAGGCAATTGATTGAAGTGGCTGACAACGGTACAGGCATTTCAATGGATGACTTGCCGTTAGCTGTGGCGCGCCACGCGACAAGTAAATTGTCGACAGCGGAAGACTTGTTCCGCATTCGTACGCTCGGGTTTCGCGGGGAAGCCCTGGCTTCCATCGGTTCAGTTTCCCGTTTGATGATACTCTCCAAGAATCCAGACAAAGACACAGGCGCGAAGATTGTAGTCGAAGGCGGCAAGATGGTGCGAAACGAACCTGTGGGTGGGGCTGTGGGTACAGTAGTGCAGGTGGAAGACCTTTTTTATAATACCCCGGCAAGGTTGAAATTCTTGAAGCGCGATCTGACCGAAAAGCAGCAAATCGACGGATTGGTAACCCGTTATGCTCTGGCTTACCCGGACAAAGCCATACAGCTTCGGGAAGATGGTCAAACAGTACTCCACACGGCGGGCAACGGGAATAGACGCGAGATTTTGGCGCAGTTATACGGGGTCGACCTGGCGCGTCAGCTGCTTGAGGTGGTGTTCGAGGAGGAAGACCTGCACATCACCGGTTTCATTAGTCCGATTTCGGTTAACCGTTCCAATCGAAAAGATATTACCTTCTTTGTCAACGGGCGCTGGATCCAGGATACGGCGTTGAACACGGCCTTGATCAAAGCCTATCAAAGTTATTTAATGGTCGGCAGGTATCCACTTGCAGTGCTTTTCATTGAACTGAAACCGGAGGAAGTGGATGTGAACGTTCATCCAGCCAAAGCGGAAGTGCGGTTCAGGCAACCGGATCTGATATTTACCTCGGTGCAGCGAGCCGTACGGCGCGCCTTGCTGGCATATTCACCAGTACCCCAATTAAGCACCACAGGCTGGAAAGCAGAGGGACAACTTTCTGACCGGCAGCTCGACTGGGGAAATTTCAGCCATGCATGGGCGCCTCCGCAAACAGGGGATGAAATTCAAAGCGGCCAAACTCAACCTTCAGTCTCCACTCCTCCAATCAGCGGCGGGATTCCACTGCTGCGATTGATCGGCCAGATCGGCGCGACCTATCTCGTGGCGGAAGGACCGGACGGACTCTACCTGATCGACCAGCATGCCGCGCATGAACGTGTACTCTATGAAAAGATGATCCATGCCAGGGGAACCATACCTTCGCAGGCTCTTCTCGAACCGATTGTAATGAATTTTCCACCTCAAGCCGGCGGGCTGATCAAAGAAAACCTCGATGTGATTAACAAGATCGGTTTTACCCTGGAAGAATTTGGCGCAAACACTTACCGCTTAAGCGCAATTCCCACCCTCTTTTCCCGGCAGGATCCGCGGTCTGCGATCCGCAGCGTGGTCGAGGATTTCGAAGAGGATGAGACCCCGCTGCAGGGGGTGATCGAAAACAAATTGACCGCCCGAATTTGCAAACGCATGGCAGTCAAAGGGGGTACCGTTATGTCAAACGAGGAACAGGATGCCCTTTTACGCGATCTGGAAGGTTGTGAATCTCCCAGAACCTGCCCGCACGGCAGACCGACAATGATCCATTTATCGGTGGATTTACTGGAACGGCAGTTTGGGCGGCGCGGCGCACGATCTTCCTAGAATTACCGTCCCTGGTTTTCTCTTACCAATTCAAGGATTTTTGGAATGCCTTCTGCCACATCGACCGGAAGGGTAACCTCTGCATCTGCATCGAGGAAGGTTGAGGAAAGGTTGACGATGATCAACCGGCATCCATGGCTGTGCGCGGCAAGGGGAAGCGACGACGCCGGTACGACCTCAAGCGATGAACCTGCGATGAGCATGACATCTGATTGATGAATTTCAGATTCGGCATCTGCCCACGCCTGTTCGGGCAGAAGTTCTTCATACAGGGTAACATCAGGTTTAAGGATCGCACCGCAATGCCGACACTTGGGAATCCCTCCATTGAGAATTTCCTCGATGGTTTGCATTGCATCTGCATCGCGCTTCCGGCATGCAGGGCAAAAGAAGGTGCGCATCGATCCATGCAGTTCGATCACGTTTAAAGAGCCTGCTTTTTGATGCAAGCCATCGATATTTTGAGTGATCAACGCCTTGGCAATTTTCATTTTCTCCAATTCAGCGAGTGCGGTATGCGCCGGGTTTGGCAGGGCATTTTGAGACGCCTGCAGCAAGGGACGCAGCCAGCCATAAAATTTCTCGGGATGATGGAAAAATGCGGTAGCGGATGCAACCTCCATCGGGTCAACTTTCTGCCACATCCCGGTTTCCTGGCTGCGGAAATCGGGAATGCCGGATGGAGTTGAAATTCCGGCACCGGTAAAGATCACCAGGTGCCGTGAGGTTGATATTAAATTGGCTGCTTGAGAAAAATTCTTTTCCAGAGATACTTGCATCAACCGACCCTGCTGTGGATTAGCTTTGCCAATTCGTTGACCTGTTGTGAATACAGAATTTCCGGTTGGATTCTCGTTAACGGGGCTTGTTTTTGCACTGCCTGGTAGATCTGCTCAGGCGCAGTTGGAATCATTACCTTCACCTGGTAGGCAGGGATCATTTTTGAGATTTGCTCTGCGTTAAGCTGGAGATCTGATCGAATGTGATTATTAAGCACCAGGTCGATGTTCTTACTGACCTTTGCCGTCAATTCATTGATCTCATCGATCACAATTCTGGTGCGCCTGACGGTGGAGGGCATTGCATCGGTAACGATCAGTATTTCCTGGCAGAGGTTGAGGATTTTTTCCAATCCTGGGAAGAATGGAGTACCGATATCCAGAAAAACCACCGGTGAAAGTTGATCCAGGTTATTGATTGTGGCTGCGAGTCTTTCAGCAAGAAGTTCACAATCGATTTCCATAAACTGGTTCGAGGCTAATAATAGGCGGTTATTGAATGAGGTTCCAGTCAGCCGGTTCTCGATGGCTTGCGGCGTAATATCTGATGTATTGAGTGTCAATAATTCTTCCAACCCGCCGGCAGGAGTGATGCCCAAATCTCCTGCCCAGGTTCCCTGTCCCGGGCGTAATTCAACCGCGATCGTATCTGTTTTTGCCAGCCTGGCATAACTGGCTGCGAGATTCAGCACCAACGTCGAGACCCCCACTCCGCCTTTTGTTCCCACGATACCGACAATAAATTTCTTTCGAGCGGCAGCGGCAGGGCGCGCGGCAGGTGCTGATTTGACCTTGGTGCGGGTTAACAGGGAACGGACATGAGCCACCAACTCAATGGGATGAACAGGTTTCGTCAAGTAATCATCCGCGCCTGCCTCGTAACCGGCAACCTTGTCATCGACCTGACCTTTGGCCGTGAACATGATGATAGGAATGTCGCCGATTTCAGGATCTTTACGAAGTTCCTGCGTAACCTCGTAGCCGTCGATATCCGGCATCATGATGTCCAGTACGATTAGATCGGGAATCTCATTGCGGGCCATGGTAAGAGCCTGGGCACCGTTGCTGGCAGCCAGGATGGTGTAACCGTGGCCTTGAAGCATCTTGCCGATCAGGACCAAAGTCTCAAGGTCATCATCAACAACAAGGATTTTTTCTGGCATAGGAACCTCAAATAATTTGTATTAAGTCAGTCTAGCATAATCTGGAATCGATAGCAAGTAAGAATGACATAAAAATAAGCAAGGCGGTCAGATGCTATAATCTCAATGTGGATCGTAAAAATTTTCTAAAGATACTCATCCATCAAAGTGGAATCGACCCTGCGCAACCTGTGCTGGCTGGAATTTCCGGAGGGCCGGATTCCATTTGCCTGCTTCATCTGCTGCATCAATGCGGCATCCCGACCGTTGCCGCACATCTGGACCATGCACTGAGGTCAACTTCAGCAGCCGAAGCCGATCATGTTGGCCGGGTTTGCGCCGAAATGGGTATCCCCCTGATCAGGAAAAGGATTGACGCAGCGGATTATTCTGAACGCCACCACCTTGCCATTGAAGAAGGCGCAAGAGTACTGCGGTATGATTTCCTTTTTGAAGAAGCGAAAAAAGCAGGTGCCCAGGCTGTGCTCGTGGCACATCACGCAGATGACCAGGTGGAAACGGTGCTGATGCATTTGATGCGGGGGAGTGGGTTAAGCGGCCTGGCTGGAATGCGCATGGTATTGCTTCCCAACCCCTGGAGCGAGCGCATTCCACTGGTGCGTCCCTTATTGTTGATCTGGCGCGAGGAGATCGAGAAATACTGCCGAATCCACCAGCTTCAACCTGTCCAGGACGGATCAAACCTCGATACGCAATATTACCGCAATCGCATCCGGCATGAGTTGATCCCCGAGCTAAAAACTTATAATCCGTTGATCAAGGAACGACTGCAGAAGATGAGCGAGGTTGTGGGGCAGGAGGAGGAACTTCTGCGTGCATTGACGGACAGGGAATGGAACAAGGTTCTGCTTGAAAGCACCGATCGATATATTGTTCTCAGGCGGAATGAGGTACAGACGTTGACCCCGGGATTAACAAGGCGATTGATACGGAAGGGTATATTGGTTCTCAACCACAGCCTGCGGGATATCGAGTTCGATTGCGTGGAAAGGGGGTTGAATTTCATCCGAAATTCGAACCGGTCGAACCAGGAAGTGCTGTGCGCCGGATTGGTGATCTTCAATTGTTATCGGGAGCGGCTGGTCATTGCATTTGACGACGATCCCCTGGATGATTTTTGGCCGCAAATCTCACCCGGCACAGAAATCTGGCTGCCGGAACTGGGCGAGACAGCCATCAATCAAAAGTGGGTAGTACATATTGGTCCAACCGCGGAGAGACTGCCGGGAAAGGATGCATATTCCTGCCTCGTGGATATAAGTCAATTGACTGATCGTTTGGTAGTTAACACAGCGCGAGAGGGCGACCGCTTCATGCCTTATGGGATGAAAGGCAAAACGAAGAAACTGGGGGATTTCTGGACGAACGAGGGGCTGCCAAACAGAGCCAGGAAAAGGTGGCCGCTGGTTCGTTCAGGCGGAGAAATTATCTGGATTCCGGGATTCAGGATCGCAGACTCAGTAAAAGTCAACCAGAAGAGTCAAATGGTCGTTCGAATCACATTGACTAAAAAATGATCCGGCAGTAGTTTTGCCGGATCGGTCATTTATTCACCTGCCAACTGGCGCAGCTTCATGCTGATCTCCCGCCATTGGATCTTGGAGATTCCCATTTTTTGCCGAATGGTCTCCTTGTCGGTTCCAGAGCGCCAGTCGTTGAGGGCGCAAGTCCAGCGGCACATATCAAAGGAGAGGTGCTTGTCCAGTCCGGCATCCTTGCCGATGTCCTCCAAAAGGTATTCCAAACGGCGGGGCGACCATGGGAAAACCTGTTCCACTGGTCGATACTGGGCAAGATATTCATGGTATGCGCTGATCCAATCCGCGGTGAGTGGGATGTTGCGTTCCTTATAGCGGCTGCCGCTGGCGGAATAGCGGACAAACAAACGAGGAGCCTTTGGACCTTCGAGGTCGATATGGTTGAGGTTGATCCCAAGGCATTCGCCTTTTTTAATGCCGGTAGTGAGCAGCAGGGTGAGCAGCGTATAAGGTCGGGCATCCGGCTTGACGGCTGTGCGCATCTTCATGGCACTTTCGACCACCTTAAGTTCCTCATCCGGCGATAACACAAGCGGAAGCGGACTGATGACGGACTTTTGCAGCACTTTCTCCGCCGGATCGACGGAAAGGCGACCGGATTGGGTGAGCCAGCGGAAGAAGGCTTTGATCGACGTGATGCGCCGCGAGAGACTTTTGGGGCTGCATGGAACGTTGCGCCCGGTTTGAAGCCAATTGAGAAAATTGTTGATCTCAGTGGTTGTGATGCTGCCAATGGTTGTGTCTACAGGAAAATAACCGGCGAATAACTTGAGATCGCCAACAAACGCTTTGATGGTAAAGTTGGACCTTCCCTGGTCACGAAGGAAAACTTCCCATGAATGTATGGCTGGAAGAAAAGAAGTATCCTGAGTGATATGAATTTCAGGCAAAGTGTTCATGTTTTCCTGCTTTCTCTTCAAAAGATTTCGTGTAGCCTTATTACAGTTTACCCATGATTCGAAAGTTTGTCAACAAGGAATATTCAGAATGGAGATTATTGATAGAATGCCTGCTGAACGATGTTAGCCACCAGGTTTTTATCGGGAATGAGCACCATGGCTCCCGATCCGGGAACAATGTAGTCATAAGTCTCGGCAGCTCCAATGGCGTAGCGTTCCACGCTGGAGGGATTGGACAGGATCTGGCTGGAAAGAGGAAGCAATTTTACAACGACATCCAGAGGTAAGTTGGTATCCACGCTTGAAATGAACATATTATAAAGTTCGGAAGAGCGGTTGAGGGCGTTCAGGCTCATCAACTTTTGGAAAAGTGCAAGCAAGACTTCCTGCGCCCGTCGCGTACGATCGAAATCGTTGGTCGAATAACGCGAACGTACATACCAAAGGGCTGTAGCGCCGTCCATAGTCATGTTGCCCACGGGTACGAAGCAATACTTGTTCACTGCCTGGGGCAGATCACATGTATCGTATAATGATGCCGCTGCATAGACGTTGATTCCACCGAGAATATTAATGATGTTCTTGAATCCTGCGAAATTTGTCATCATATAATAATCAAGGGTTACATCGAAATTATTCTCGAAGGTGGCTTTGGTCAGTTCGAACCCGCCGTAAGCCTGGGCAGCATTGATGCGTTCATATCCCACGCCCGGGATCTCCACGTAAAGATCACGCGGGAAAGACGTGAGGGTTACCCTGCCGGATTCCGGATTTACAGAGAGCACCAGGATCACATCGGTGCGGTAACCCGAATTTCCCCGCCAATCCGATCCCAGAAGAAGGATATTGATCTGCCCTGATGGACGGGAAAGGCCGAGGTTTACCTTGGATGAATAGGTATCCTCGGGAGTTGCAGTGGGCACCGGAGTGGATGTGGGGAGGATGGTCGCTGTAGGCAGAATGGGTTGAAAAGGGGTGGGAGACGGCTGGTATTTGTTTCCAACGTTCAGCAGGAGATCAGAAACCGGCACAGGCGTTGACTGTGCCGACCGGTTGGCAGTAACATTGCATCCTGTCAATATGATGGCGATGATGAGCAGCAGGGTCATGCCTTTTCGCATATGCAGTATTTTACTCCAGTTCTGAAAACGTGTTCAGGTGGAATATCGACCATGAAAATTAAGGTTTTTCGATGCGGAAGGTTGACAACCGGAAATTGTTTGATAGAATTATTCCGTTCAGCCGAAGTGGCGGAATTGGCAGACGCGCTACGTTCAGGGCGTAGTGGGCATTACGCTCGTGAGGGTTCAAATCCCTCCTTCGGCACCTTGGAACCCGCAGGTTATTGCGGGTTTTTTTCTTGTCTGGAAATGTACTTTAGTGTAAGATTAAATTATGAAGAGATTCCTGGAACGCATTAAACTACCGCTAGACGGGAAGAAGATCATCCTGATCGCTGCTGCGGTAGTTTTGTTTTTCCTGGTCATGGACCTGAACAGCCGGCTGAATGAGCTTTCCAGGTTGAGTGTGCAGCGCGATAAAGCGTCAACAGTGGTATCAGTTCTGGAGAGCACGCTCCAGGTGCTTGAAACCCAGGTGGCATATGCCACATCCGAAGGGGCCGTGGAAGACTGGGCGTATAACGAAGGGCACATGGTGCGCCCGGGCGAGAAACTGATCATTCCATTGAGTCCCCCAGGCACAACCCCCATGCCGATCCTGGTTCCCACACCAACGGTGATGCCCGTTGAAAACTGGGAAATCTGGATGGCACTGATATTTGGACAATAATAACTCCTGCCTACGCAGGAGTTTCATTTTCACGGTGAATGGCGATCATTGTGAGATCATCGGAGGCTGGCTCGCCCTTGCGAAATTCGTCTATTGCATCTTCGATGTTCTGCAGAAATTGATGCGCCGAATCGTGGTGCATCTTCTTGATCGCATCGAGAAGCCGGTCTTCAGTAAATTGTTCACCTGATGACGAGAAGGATTCGGTAACCCCATCTGTATAAAAGAGCAAAGTATCACCCTGGCCAATATTGATTTGACAGGTTTTGTATTTCGCATTATCGATTACGCCCAGCGCAATGCTCCCTTTCAGGAGCTTGTCCACCTCACCCCTGTTCCCCCGGTAGAGGATTGGAAGGTTGTGACCGGCGTTGGCATACTCCAGCCTGCCGGTTGCCGTATCAAGCAGGGCATAGATACAGGTTACGAACATTCCATCCTGAGACTCCCTCACCAGAAGTTCATTCACTCTTGACAAGACTTCATCAGGAGAATCAACGGATTGAGAAATGGAACGGATCAGCGTGCGTGTGACCGTCATGTAGAGGGCAGCAGGCATCCCTTTATCCGACACATCTGCAATGACGAGCGCAATCCTGCCGTCTTTAGTCTCGAACACATCGTAAAAATCGCCGCCAACCTCCCTGGCAGTTCTCCAGCGCAGGTCGAATTCCCAGCCTGTGCAGGAGGGCATGGATTGCGGCAGGAAGGTCTTCTGGATCTGCCTTGCAAGCTGGAATTCACGTTCCACTCTTTCCCGCCCAACCATTTCTTCCTTCAACCGGTCATTTTGAATTGCCAGGGCAGTCTGCTGCGCCACCCCCTTGATCAGCTCGATCCTTTTTTGATAATACGCCGGCTGAATATTGGTGGCGCGAGTAAGCATTACCCCATATTTTTCTCCTTTGATGCTCAACGGAAAGCCAAACAGCCAGTTGCTATTTTCCATTGAATGAATATCCACATTTTGAATACATTTCAATGTTTTCCAGGCGCTGGCCGGAAAGTCGGATTTTTCCAGGTTGCAGCCGATCATTTTGTCGCTATAGATCAAGGTATCAAGCAGTGGAAATTCACCTGAAGAATAAGAATGTTTTTTAATCTCTTCAAGTTCTTCGTGGGTGGATGCCACGGCGTTTGAGGGGATAAACCGCTCGTTATTCTTGTCCCAGATATAGATCACACAGGTATCGACACCGATTAGAATGGGCATTAAGTGCACTATGGTATCTAGGATATCATCCAGCTTGTTTTGGCTGACCACTGCCTGGGCTACTTGCAAAAGGACAGCGGTCACGTAGGCTTCTTCCTGCCTGTTCTCCACCAGGCGGATATTTTCCAACCCTACAGAAGTTTGCTGGGCAATCCCTTGCAGGATGGCAAGGGTTTGGTCGCTGAATCGATTCTGTACACCGAACTCACCATCACTGTTATGAGAAATCAGGAAACCTCCCTGAAGGTCGCCGTGAGCGATCAATGGCAGAAGCACGAGCGTCCCTGATTTTTCAGAGTGGGTGAGTGATGTCAATCCAAGCTCCCTTGAGGGATCGGTGAGAAAAACAGGTGTGAGGGTTGCCTTGAGTTTAAGCATGGCGATCGAATCAGTATCGGTGATCACCATCTCATTTTCCGTGGGTTGGAACCCATACCATTTTTTTAATTCAAACGACTCATTATCAAAACGGGTCAAGTAAATTGCACAACGATCGATACCTACAAGAAGTGGAGTCAACCTCACCATGGTCGAGAGCAGCCCGTCGAGAGTCGTAATGGATTGGATGGCTTCAGCTACTTGCAGCAAGACAGTGGATGACCAGGCTTCCTCTTGAGCGGAGGTGTAGAGCCTGGCGTTTTGAATGGCAACGGCGGCATAATTTGCCAGTGTTAACGCGATGGCAGATGCTTCGGTGCCATAACGACCAGAGGCGCGGTGGGCAAACGTTAATACGCCAAATATCTCCTCACCAGAACGTAACGGTACCGCGATGGATGAGTAGTCGGATTTAAACCTGCATGCCGCCCCCAGCGGTCCGTATGGGTCGCTGGGTTTGCGAATGTGCACCTGGTCTCCGCTCATCCCGGTATTGAGATACTCGCGCACGCGCATGGATTCTTCCGTAGCCTCGATGGCTTCCACCGTTGCAATCCCGCGGACGGCGGCTAATCGCAAGGGTCGTTCTTCCACCGGGAGCATCGACACATTATCGAGAAGCCAAATGGCAGAGGCATCGCAGGGGAGGTTGGTTTCGACTGCGGTGAGTATATGGTCAAGAAGATCCGGCAGCGCCAGGTTTGCAGAAAGTAAACCGGCAATATCGCGAAAACTGTCTGACACACTGCGGCGCCATCGTTCCGTTCTAAAAAGCCTGGCGTTGCGGATGGAGAGTGCAATCCCGGAGGCAAGGCTTTCGAACAAATCGAGATCATTCTGGTCAAAGTGGTTCAACTGGTCTGATTGCAGGTCGAGCACTCCCAGTGTGTCGTTGCCAAAATTCAAGGGAATTGCCAGTTCTGCCTTGGTCCTGCGTGGGAAGATCTTGGATGGTTTATATAACGGCTCAACGGATACATCATTTGCCATAAGGGCTTTTCCGGTGCGCGCCACAAGAGGAATGATCCCGATGGGTGAATCCAGTTCAAATGCGAACGAATTTGCCTTGAGGGCTTTTACACGCACGCCGCTGCCGGCCTGAAAAACCACCTTTCGTCTGCCTGAATGAATGGTAAATATGTAGACAAATGGGATGGAAAAGCGTTTCTGGATGACAGAAACCACTTCCTTGAGGAGTACATCCAGGTCAAGGATCGAGGACAGAGCGTAACCAATCTCGGCAACGGCTGCCATCTGGTCGGCACGGGTTTCCAGCCGGCTATATAAACTCGCTCCTTCGACAGCGAGTGCAATATTATCTGCCAGTGAACGAAGGACGAGAATATCATTTTCATGGAAAGAATCTTTTTTATCAGATTGGATGTCCAGGACTCCCAGTACGCGTTGATCCACGACCAACGGCAGAACGACCTCTGCTTTCGTCAACGGCAGACCTTCGTAGTAGCGATACAGGGGTTCTTTGGCGATGTCAGGAACGATCATTTCTTTTCCGCTCACGGCCGATGTGCCCACCAGACCTTCGCCGAATTTAATGGCCTGCAGTGGATTGTCAACATTTGGTTCGCATTCAAGGGAACTGGCACGGAACTTCAATTCCTCTTTTTTTTGATCCACAGTGAAAATGGACACGTGATAGTAGTCGAACGAACATTGTATGAGATTGGTGACTCGCTTGCACAATTCATCCAGGTTTGTCACATTCGCGATTTGCGAGCTTACAGATCGGACTAGAGACAGTTGGTCGTAGCGCCAGTTTTTCAATGCGACCTGGCGGTTTACCTGCATGGCAAGGGCTGCAACCGAAACCTTTCCCTTGAGAATTTCAATCTCCGTCGTTGTGAAAGGTTGGTTTTCGGCACGCTCCACTTCCAGGATACCCAGGAGATTCTCCTGGGTTACAACCGGGAGTGCGATCGCATCTGGATCCTTCTGAGAAGTGGTAATTTTTTGGTGTCTGGAAAATATTGGTTTCTTGCGCTGGTATGCTTTTTCTACTATCAAAGGTACAGGATGGGAAGGGATGGTTAAAACAGGCCGCTCTCCCGGCAGCGGATAAAATGGTTCCGCCAGCCAAAGAAATGCCTGGCAATCCAGTTCTTGTTTAACCGACGTATTGACATACTCACAGAGGCTGGCTGCGTCAGGAAGTTTGAGCAATTCCTCCCCTAAACTAAGCAGTTTTTGCCAGTTATTGGAGGTAACGTAATGTGCTGACTCCATAGTTAAATTTCTTTTTTTCTCTTGACCATCGTCAGTACGTTGTGCGTGCTGTCAAAATTGAAATAGATTTCATCCATCAGTTTACACATCAGGAAGTATCCCAAACCATGGTTTTTTCGGTCTTTTAGTTGTGCTTTCAGGTCAGGGATTGGAATGCAGGTGGGATCAAATGGTTCCCCTTTATCCTCCACGATGATCTTGATCCCATCCGCTAATGCAGAACAGTAAATAGTAATGTCGCCTTTTCCTTCTCCTCCATAGGCGTGTTCAATTACGTTGGAAACAGCCTCATCAACTGCCGTTTCGACTTCGAAGACTTCCTGGTAGCTCAGTCCGGCTTCTTCAGCTTCCATGCGAACAAATTCAGCAATTTCAGCCAGACTTCCGTACCGGCCAGCGAAGATGCGGGTTGTCATAATACCTGAGCGGCTAGAATGATCCTACTGCGGTTAGTACATCATTATAAATTTTAAAAATGGAGGTAAAACCTGCGAGATCGAATACTGATAAAATATTCGCTGGTAAACCCGCAAGAACCAGATCCCCGCGGTTGTAACGTTTGCAATTCTTAAGAGTGGAGATGAGGACACGCAGACCTGCACTGGAGATGAATTCCAGGTTGGAAAAATCCAGAACAATTTTAAAATGACCCAGGTCATTAATGCGCGCAAGTTCTTCGGCCAGTTTTGGAGCGGTGGCGCTGTCTACCCGACCGGTAACCTTGACGACATCGCAGTGCTTGAATTGAGACGTTGATAGTTCCATCGTTTACCTCCACTTTTAGTTTAGTATCAAGTATTATATCACGCACAAGCCATGAGCACTTCAATTTATGCCTTGGCACCTCGATTTGTGGTATTATGAAAACGAATTTGGATAAAATTAGATGCTCTCGACTGATTTCCGAGACTCATGTACAATTCTGACCTGTGCTTCAATCATAACAACTGGAAACATCAATAGGGTAATTATGAATCGAAAAGACAATCCACAAAAAATCATCAACAAGTTTGCCAAACGACAAAAATATATGCCATACATACTTGGCGCACTGGCTGGAGTTTTGGCTTTGCTGGGAATTTTCATCATCATTGCGGTTGTTTCAGGATCGGGCAATCCGTTCAAAGGAATCTTTTCCACCAAAACCCCCACTGCAACAGCGACCTTCACACCGACCGCAACCGTCCCTTCACCAACCCCTTCGAACACGCCGACCATCACCAATACCCCCGAACCTTCGGCGACTGTCACACCGTCTGGACCTCAATACTATGAAGTCAAGCAATATGATACATGCTGGGAACTGGCTCAAACCTTCAACGTTGATTTTCTAGTACTTTTGGCAATCAACAATTTCCCCTCCGGGACCTGTCCCATCATTCCCGGCATGAAAATTCTCATCCCTGCACCAGGACAGGTATTACCCACTGCGACGCCGCTGCCGAGCGATCTCCCGAAGGGCACCATCATCGAATATACGATCCAACCCGGAGATACCCTGGCTACCATCGCCTCCAAGTTTGACACTACAGTGGAAGACATTAAATATCGAAATAATATTAAAGATGAAAACGTGATCGAGGTTGGAGATGTGATCAAGGTAAGGATAAAGATCGTTACACCGACGCCGACTCTGGCACCCACAAGCACGTTGGCGGTGGTCAATGTGACGGCCACTCCGACCAAACAACCGTAACCCTTGGTATGAACCAGACACCCTTTGCAATTGTTGCGAAGGGTGTTTTTATTCCATGCGGTTGATCGCCCAACGGGCGGTTCTAATCAGAAGTGGATCGGTTGAAGAGGCAATAAACCGGGTAAGGGCGTCAATGGTTGCCCTGTCTGCCATATTTCCCAATCGAATCAACGCATTGCGCATCAATCCCCATTTTTTTGCCCGCGATAGGGAAGTTTTACCAAATCTCGAAAGGTATTCCTCTTCGGATAAAGCAAGCAGATGCACAAGTTGATCCTTATCCAAAACAAGCATCTCTGTCTGGAATGCAGGATTTGGTACGTGCTTTGCATTCCATGGACAAACCATCTGGCAGATATCGCAGCCGAATAACCAGTTGCCGGACCGTTCCATGATCTCAGACGGTATTTCACCCCGGTTTTCGATGGTATGGTAACTGATGCAGCGCCTGGTATCAACGGTTCGATCGGGTTGTATACACCCGGTCGGGCAGGCTTTCACACAGCGGTTGCATGTTCCACAACGGTCGTAGTGAAACGGCAGGTCGGCTTGTAAAGGCTGATCGAGAAAAACCTCAGCCAACAGGAAGGCTGAACCAATCCTGGGCGAGATCAAACACGAGTTTTTCCCGATCCAACCCAGCCCCGCCCGGGAACCCAATTCTCTTTCCAAAATTGGAGCATTATCGGTGAATACGCGTTGGACAGACTTGTCGTCAAATTCGCTGGACAGGAACGCATTGAAATCGTGCAACATGCGGGGAATACGTGTGTGATAATCTTCTCCGTAGACGTAACCGCTGATCAAACCTATTTCCGGGTTTTTTACTTCTTGAATACTGTGAAGCGGATATTCCAATCCCAAAACGATGATCGATTGGGTGCCGGGGACAAGCAGCCGAGGGTCGCTTCTCATGCTGCGATGGAACGGAGTGGACAGGAAGTGCATGCCTGCATGGAATTGCTGGTCGAGCCATTTTTCATAATGAGGGAAATTCTGCATTGGGCTTGCATCGGTCACACCCACAAGTGAAAAGCCAAGGCTGAGCGCCTTGGCTTTGATTCGTTCGGTATGCGACCGAAGGGCATCCACGAGTATGTTATTACGGGGTGGAGGTGGTAGCAGTTGCCGCTGTGGTCGCCGTGGCAGCCGTGGTTGGTGTAACCGTTCCGGTCGGGGCAGTGCCCACCGTGATGTCAATACTGCAATATTCACCGAAAGGATAACCTGTGGCGCTGTAGAGCTTCCAGGCACTGGAATATCTTCCGTTGGCAGCCGGTGCGGTGAACTGGGCGCTGATCTCTACAGTTTCACCTGGGGCGACAGCCTTGGTTAACTTAAAAGAAGTGACACCGCCAGATCCCAAGAGATTTCCCTCGAGGTAGATGATCATGTAATCCGTAGTCCAGGTGGTTGAACCTGTATTCTGGAATTTCCAGGTCTTGGTAAATTTCTCTCCAGGTTTTACGATTGCCCCGTCAGGATAGTTAACGTCTTCGATGAATTTCGAATTATCACCGGTTGAACCAACCACTTTCAGGGTTGGGGTCGGAGAAGTAAGCGTAACTGCAACAGTCGGTGTGGCAGGTGCTTGTGTAGGAGTAGCGGTTGCTTCAAGTGTGGGAGTCGCAGATGGGGTAAGCAAGGCGATTTGGGTCAACTCTGCTTGAACGGTTGCGGCAATTTGGGTAGTCTTTAAATTGGGATCTTCAGTCGGTTTTGCGGCGCAAGCGGACAACAGCAACGCTGCCACGATCATGACCACAATTCCGCTCATTTTTTTGTTCCTAAACATTATTACATCCTCCAAGAATTCAAATATCGCTGACCATTGTCAGACAACTTGCCAATATTGTCAAGACCAAAATCCAAGGGCTATATTATATCAAGAGATCAGTGCAAGAAATCATCCGCACTGGAATTTGCGGGGTAGCCTTCAGTAAATCCCGGTTTACCATTGAATGTAATGTAATTTACCGCACCGGGTACGATTTGAATGGTGATTTTATAAATCTTGTAGTTGTAAGAGGTGGAAATTTCATAAGAACCAGCTGGAATATCGTTCTGCACGAAATTCTCTTGAAAAAAAGCATCGTGTAAATGGCGATCGATCGGACTTTGCGAATAGGTGGTAATTGTCCATGAATTATCGTTATCGAGAGATTTCAGCCAAAGGATTTTTGAGTTTAAAAAGACTCCGTTATTGCCTTTAATTTGTCCGGCAAGAACACCATGATCTAATGGAGGAACAAGCCATAATTCGGGGTTTTGAATTTTGTACTCTCCATTTTCATGGATGCGTACCTCAAAATGAAGATGCGGGCCGGTAGTGTTGCCGGTCAGCCCAACCGACCCAATGGGATCTCCAGCGCGGACTTTCTGTCCGGCTGAAACCAGTGCCTCACTGAAATGTCCGTACACTGTGTAAAGCGTTTTTCCTTCGAAG
The DNA here is from genome assembly GCA_034428895.1 of Anaerolineaceae bacterium. Lineage (GTDB taxonomy): Bacteria > Chloroflexota > Anaerolineae > Anaerolineales > Anaerolineaceae > UBA6107. The sequence continues at coordinate 36,039 of DAOUGM010000074.1, read as the reverse complement.
CTGAAAGCATGCCTGATCACGACGGCAATCCCGTACGGATCGGTTTTATCCCCTTCGCCGTTGATCAAGCCATAGCCTGAAAAAATCACCTCTCCATCTGCAACAGCGCGCACGGTTTGACCCAGCGGTGCAACGATATCAAGACCAGTATGCATCGAGTTAGTTTTTGTGTCATAGTACCCAAAGCGAAAATCTGAGGTTGGCCAGGTGATTTCCTGCAGATCAAGCGGTCTAATAAAGTAGAAATGGTCGTGCATCGAACGGGCCAAAGGGATTTCATAGAACACAGGCAATGCTGCCGGTTCAGGGGTTTCTGGGGTTTCCGGAAAATCCAGGCTCACCGGGGTCGGCTGCAGAGCAGAAACCGAGCCTGGAGGATTTTCCGATTGCGCAAAAACCGGAATCACCCCCAGCAACAGCATGGCGATAATCCCGGCTGCGATAAGGCGTAAAAGACGGAGTTTGTGCACATGCTTCATGGGGTAGGCATCCTCATTGATTCTATTGTCTCAATCGGGTAAAGCTGAAGCATTGCATCCTTCCATGCCAGGGATTCGCGCAGTACCAAAATATTCGCCTGAGCGCCAGGATAATAGGTGCGCCAGTTTGAATTTGCCGGAAGGCGCTGCCAACCGTATCGGGATGCAAATTCCGTGAAATCAAGCCAGTAACCTTCCAGCAGACCGTTGGCCTTCCCACCATTTTCCACGGCGGTTCGATCGTTCGAATAGCGTGCCTTGAAATCCCAAACCTGTGACCGCACAGGAGATCCACAGGTGCCGTCCTGCTGAAAACACTTTAACCAAATCCTCCAATAGGTTTGACCCAGGTAGTCTTCACGGCTGAAAGCCATCCAGCCAAATTCCATTGGCACTTGATTCAGAGCAATTGCCCGGCCGGTGTACAACCAGTTTTCATCAATGCCAGCCTGGGGGATGGCGGTGAGCGAAAGCGCAGCGTTTTCCAGTGTGTTCAAATAATCCCATCCAAGTTCGGATCCCAATGCAGCACGCAAACTTTCGAAGCTTTCATTAACAGCATCCGAAAGGTACATCTCCGATGACTTCATATTGCGGAGCCTGACCAGCCCATTGCGTCCTGTTTGGGGATTCGATAATGATATCTTGGGCTGCCATAAGGAGGCTGGTTCGGTAAGCGAAGCAGTGGACAGGTACGATGCGATATTTTTGGCCAATCCTGCAGCCTTCCAATCGAATGAACTGACCTGGTTGGGCAGAGGAATGGGAGGAAGCAGCAGGCGGGCAGTTTTTGCGTCGTAGGCTGTGAAATCATATTGATTGGGAAGAGTCAAAAGCACCAGCAATCCGCTGCCGTCCGGAAGCCAGACCGGTTTGGTGCCAACCCCAAGTGAAATTATGCTGCTGCCTTCCTCCGAGGTTGTCATCACCTCAACCGTTTGCTGCTGACCGGCGCGGCTCCAGGCTATGGAGCTGCCGTCGGGTGACCAACTGGGGGATGAATAGTCTGCTCCGGTAGACGAGGCGACTGTACTAAACCTGTTTTCGGGGTCATCCAGATTGGCGATCCAAACCTCACTCCTGCCATTGCGGTCGGTAACGAATGCGATCTTCCTGCCATCGGGAGACCAGGTAGGACTGAAATTGTTACCCGAGTTCTCGGTAAGCTGGATCGGAGAAACAGATTTATCCTCGATGGGGTAAATGATGATGTCGTATCTGCCGTCTTTATACATTTCAAAAGCCAGCCATTTGCCATCTGGAGACCATGCAGGAGCGCAAGCGTAGGATTCAGTTTGAGTCACCCGTTCCACCTGGTTCAAGGCCAGGTTGAGTATGAAAATATCCCAGCGACCGTATTGATCTGAACAATAAGCGATCTTACTGCCGTCCGGGGTGACCGCGGGAAAATCAAAATTCCATGGATCTCCGGTCAACCGGGTTATGGGAAGGAAGGAGGGATGGTACGCAAAAAGATGCTTATATTGGCCGTCTCCCATGGCAAAAATGATCACTCCCGATTGCTCCGATGGGGCGGGAGTACCCACGGTAGGGAGCAGAGTGGGGGTAGCGGTTGGAGAGACAAGGGTGGGAAGGCTTGTGGCGGATGCTTCAGGAAATAAGGTGCGGTTAATTGCGAGGGTTGGAATGTTTGTGGGGGTGGCAGTTGCCTTGGCGCAGCCTGTGATCATGCTTGCAATGAGCAGGAGAACGGCAAGCGGAAAGAGACGATGGTTAATTCCTGAATCTGGATTATGCATTAACAATCCTTCTGTCAGAGTTTTCAATAACTCAATTCAAGGTTTATCCTTCCAAAAGGAAGCCGGATCGAACGCTTGAAATCTACCTGAAATAGTCCAGATGCAATAATTGTACCGCTCTTCGGAAGTAGGTACCTGTGTATATACCTGGTTCGTATACATGGCAATGGTGCCAAATCGCGCGTCCGATGGCCCAATGCGCATCTCCAGGTGGAGATGCTCGGCGACCGAATTCCCGGTGATACCCACGGCTCCAATCTGCTGCCCGCAGGCCACCGTATCACCCACCTGAAAATCCGGTTTGGATTGCAGGTGGGAATAAAGAATATAAATGGATTTGGAATCGTCAGACCAGGTTATGGGGGCGATATTCTTGTCGCAGGTGCTCCACATTTCGATGCTTTCATCAGGGATCGGTGTGGGTAAGGGGAGTGACTGAATAAGGTCGACAGACAACAGTGATAATGGAGTTTCGATGAGGATCATGTTGCCAAAGGGAAATCGATTGTCGACCACTTGTACCACCTTGCCCGGCAGCATGGATTGGACAGGGAGCCCAAGCATGGTGGAAAAACCCTTGTGAGTGAAAAATGCCAGGTCGACTGCAGGGTGACCCAGATCGGAAAATGCGCTGGGCGCATCAAAAGTATTGGACGTGATTGAATGCAGCTCAGCGAGGCCGATACCGCCCAAAGGTGAACAGGCACCGTTCAGCGGCACGGGGGATGGAGTTAGTGTTGGTGTCGGTTCAGGTGTGCTGGTGGGGGTTGGAATTAGGGTATCAGTAACGCTTGGAGAGGGAATGACCTCCACAGGTGACGGAGTCGTTGCAGGTGGCCGACCTGAACAGGCAGCCAGGCAGAGAACCGGCAGGATGTAAAGGAATTTACGGAGGACAGAGGGTTTCATAAGATCGATCTTGTGAGGTTGAATTTCAGAATTTATTTTATAACTTCCGTTTTTTCGTCGAGAAGTATTTCCTTGTCCTTGACAATTCTTGCAGCAATCCGAACCGGCGATCCAGTTGGATAATTTCCAAGGTGAAGGGTAAAGTTCAAAACAGGGAACATCAGCTCTAGTATTATGGAACTGGTAATCTCTTTCCCTTGTGAGTCGATCAGAGCGAGATAGGCAGTTGGACGTTCGCCCGCGTCGGATAATTTCAAACGAACAAGAACGCGTTTATGGTCCTCTGAAAATTCAGCGTCCAGCGATAAAATCCTGGTTTTATTTGGGGCGTCAACTTCTTCCCGCTCTGATCCTGTCATTTACTGCTCTTTTTTATCGAATGATCTTGCGTGCTTCCATATAGAAGCGTTTTTCGTGCGCTTCACCCATGGAGAAGGTTTTTCTCGGCAGGGCACCATCCAGGAGAACGGTGCGGAACAATTCGCTTTTTGCCATGGCAGGCAGGTAGAACCCGGCATTTCCATTCTGGCTGCCCAGTTTCATGACCGTTTCATCACCATGAACATAATCGATGGACGCAGCCCCACCGGCTTTTACCCATTTATCCAGGAAAGGCTGCAAACTGCCCACAGCGAGGTTGGAGTCAGGATTCTGAAGGGTTGCCACGTACAGTCCAGAAGCGGTGATCACGCCGAAGCGGTGGACATTTACCGGCCTATTTTCCACTTCGGCTTTCATGAACCCGAAATCCGATGCGGATTGGAGGGTCAGATTACCTTTAAATTCTTTACGGAGTGCCTCCAGAGGATCAGCAGTGAGATGAAAGAGTACGCGGTGGATCGGCTCGAATTGCAGTCCACGGTCGTGGATATTCTCGATCTCTACCAGTGCATACCGCGCAGGATGATCCATTCCTACGCTGGTTTTGATCTGCTCCCAGATCGCCTTGGCGGTTGCCAGCGAGTGATTTCCATCGCCGACAGCGAAAAGCAGGATGTCCTTTTCACGTCCGACGCCGTATTTTGGATAAAAGACTTCAGGATCGGCTAAAGACTCAATATTGGAAATGACTGCGGTTTCCATCTCTGGATCGGTTACCAAGCGTCCGCAAAGGTGACCGCTGTTCTGCATCAATTCAAAGTCGTAAGCCACCGGCAGGCTGGCTTTGCTGCGTTCGACAGGACCGATGACCTTGTCTTCCGGATCGTCGATCAAGACCAGAATATGAGGTAATTCGATGGTGGCGTCCTTGCGGATGCGGATGCGGGGAGGGAGTCGGTCCAGTATGGTTCCTTCAGTAGCCCGGATCAGGCTCTGCGAACCGACAGAAAAATCGTATTTCTCGAGGTCCAATGCCAGCATTAACCCCCGGCGGGTTTTTCCATCGACCGTACGTTCGACGTAAATGAGGTTATCCTGCGGTACAAGCGTGCCGTCAGCGAGGTAACGCACCATTTGGGTCTGGGCTTCGTTCACCCGCTGCGATTCGACGCTGGTACCCAAATAGACTTCGGGCAGGATGAGGTGTAGTGTCGAAGGGGCATCTCCCACGTAATTCGCAACCTTTTCCCAATATTCTGGTTGGGATGTGTATTGGTCACAGGCAATCACCGCCCACCTGGAGTGGTCGACGCGGTCATTAGGCAGGTATGTGGTTGGAATTTGAACGCCGATCTGCGGAAATTTCTTCATATGGAAGGACCTCGTTTTTGTTTTTATTTTACCAGAATCAAATTTTTAAAAAATCACGCTCCCGGATAATTTTTCCAGGAGCGTGATCGATTCTTGAAGACAGTTTACATTCCTGCCATATATACCAACCCTAAAGCGCCGGGTCCAGCATGTGTGCCCAACACGGGGCTGACCGTGCTCAATACGGCATCGGTTACCAGTGATGGAGAAAAGCGGCGCACAGCCCTCTCCAGCAGGTTTTCGGCCTCTTTGAGTGCGTTGGCATGTACCACGCACAGGCGGATGGGTCCGGATTCGTTTTTTATTTTTTCTTCCACCAGGTCCAACAGGCGGTCGGTGGCTTTTGCCAGGGTTCGCACACGTTCGATGGCTTCGATGCGCCCGTCGCGAATCTCAAGCAAGGGTTTGAGATTCAGCATGTTACCAAGGAAAGCCTGCGCGCCGCCGATGCGTCCGCCGCGGTGCAGGAATTCCAACGTGCTCAAAGCGAAGTAAACACCGCTGCGTTTGGCTGCTTCGGCAGCGACTGTTTTGCATTCCTCCAGGCTGGCGCCGGTTTCGGCCATGCGGGCGGCGCTGAGAACCTGGAAACCCAATGCCATGCTGGTGCTGTTGGAATCGACAAGCTCGATCTTTGCATTGGGGAAAGCGCGTTTTGCCTGGACTGCGGAATCCAACGTGCCGGATAGTTTGCCGGAGATGTGAATGCTGAGGATGTCGTATCCTTCACTGATCAACCGGCTGTAAAGCGATTTGAACTCTTCGGGTGTGACCTGGGATGTCGAGGGCATGATCTTATCCACTGCAAGACGTTCATAGAATTCATGAGCTTGCATATCTATGCCATCGCGAAAGATTTCATTACCCCAGATCACCTGTAAAGGAGCGGACACCACAGGGTTGCCATTCAACAGTTCCGGCGGAATATTCGCTGTACTGTCTGTAACCACCATTACTTTGTTCATGAAAAAAGCCTCCGTAAAATCAACACAACTTCAAGTTTGATAATACAACCCCAATTTTTAGAGATGGATGCTCATATTCCTCGTAGACGAGTCTTGCAGTAATCTTGACCAAACTGATTTTCAAGGCTAAAATCTTGTCTGTCACCCTCTAGGGGCGGGTGTTTCTTATTTAAAGAGAGTGAACATTGTTCGAAACCCTGACATCAAGACTTGATCAAATCTTCCAACAGCTTCGCAAGCGCGGCAAGTTGAGCGCTGCGGATGTGGATGCGATGATGCGCGAGGTCCGCCTGGCGCTGCTCGAAGCCGACGTGAATTACTCGGTGGTCAAGGATTTTGTAGCCAGGGTGCGCGAGCGGGCTATTGGATCCGAAGTTTCGAAGGCGCTCAACCCGGCACAGCAGGTGATCAAGATCGTCCATGAGGAACTGATCAAGACTCTGGGTGAACCGGCTCGCTTGAACCTGAGCGGTGTGAAACCTTATGTATTAATGCTGGTTGGTTTACAGGGATCGGGAAAAACCACGGCAGCCGCAAAACTTGCCAGAAAGTTACGCTCTGAAGGCGAAAGAGTGCTTCTGGTGGCAGGCGATCCCTACCGCCCGGCGGCGGTCAAGCAACTGCAAACGCTGGGCGAGAAGATCGGGGTCGAGGTTGTCGCCGATGCATCGGCAAAGCCGCCCGCTTTGGCGGCGCAGGCTTTCGATAAAGCACAAAAGGGCGGTTATTCGGTTGTGATCATCGATACGGCTGGAAGGTCGCAGCTCGACCAGCCGTTGATGGATGAACTGCAGGCCATTGCCCGGAAGGTAAAGATCACCGAATCGCTGCTCGTGGTGGATTCCATGATCGGGCAGGAAGCCCTGCACATCGCTGAAGGTTTTCGCGATACAATTAACATCACTGGTCTGATCTTTACCAAGATTGACGGCGATGCCCGCGGCGGCGCTGCCATTTCGGTGCGCAGCGTAACTGGCGTACCCATAAAATTCCTCAGCACGGGTGAGGGCGTGGATGCCCTTGAAGCATACGATCCCGCGCGATTGGCGTCCCGAATTTTGGGAATGGGTGATATGATTGGACTGATCGAAAAGGCGGAAGCCGCCTTCGATCAAAAAGCACAGAAAGACCAGGCTGAACGGATGCTCAAGGGACAATTTAACCTTGAGGATTTTGCGGATCAATTGAAACAATTACGCAAAATGGGTCCTCTTTCGCAGGTAATGGATATGCTTCCGAGAGGAATGGGACAGGCAGCCCGTAATATTTCGCCTGAGGAAACCGAACGCAGCATGAAGCGAACTGAAGCGATCATTAATTCAATGACCCGGCAGGAAAGGCGCGATCCGGATGTTCTAAATGCTTCACGCCGGCGCAGGATCGCCAGCGGAGCCGGGACGGATGTGCAGGAAGTCAACCGACTGATCAAACAATTCAGAGACGCACAGCGGTTGATGAAGACTCTTAAAAAAACAGGCGGGAAGGGACTTTCCCGAATGTTCAAGTGATCAAAAATGAAACAGCGGTAAGCGCCCCTTCAGCGCCCCTCGCCAAAGCGTAATTTTTGTATTCACGTCATATTTGATCATTTACTAAACAGGAGATTACCAGATGGTTAGAATTCGTTTACGCAGAACAGGTCTCAGGCACCAACCCAGTTATCGTGTGATCATTGCCGATAAGGAAAGCCCCCGCGACGGCCGCTTCCTGGAGATTGTTGGCTCCTACAATCCAACCACAGATCCCTTTACTTTCGATGTCAAGGAAGACCGGATCTATGAATGGATGAAGAATGGTGCCCTTCCAACTGAATCCGTGAACAAGCTCTTCAAGATCACAGGAGTGCTCGACCGCTTTGAACGCTTTAAAAAAGGAGAAGCAATCGCAACCCTTCTCGAAGAAGCCAAGAAGTCAGCCGACGAACGCAACGCAAAGATCAAAGCCTAAGGACGATCATGCCAAACTCAATCCACTCAGCACACAGATACCCAAAAACCCATGATGAGGGGAGTACTGTGAAAGAACTGATAGAATATATCGCATTGTCGCTGGTCGATGATCCCTCCCAGGTGGTGGTGAATCAGTACCGCAATGGTGGAAGAGAGAACTTGGAGCTGCATGTCGCCCGTGAGGACATGGGGCGCGTGATCGGCAAGGGAGGGCGGGTAGCCAACGCGATGCGCATTTTGTTGCGAGTAGCGGCTGCACGGGAAGGGAAACAGGCTAATTTGGACGTTGCAGAACCTCGATGAGAAAGAGGAGCGATCAAGCAAGTCAAGGTACATATTCCTCAGGCTCGCCCCAATCCGGCGAGCCTGTGTACTTGACGATAGGAAAACTTCGCCGCACACATGGGGTAAAAGGCGAGATCGTGCTGGAAATGACAACAGACTTCCCAGAGCAGATCAAGACAGGGATCAGGATATATATCGGCCAGGGGAAGCAGGAACATACTCTTGCTTCGATTCGCCCTCATGGGCGTTTGTATTTAATCTCCATTGAAGGCTTTAATGATTGTGATGCAGTTTCAATTTTTCGTAACATGATGGTCTATGCAGACTCATCCGTCATTGGACCGCTGCCTGAGGGTCGTTTTTTTCAAAACGAGGTCATCGGAATGCAGGTCGAGGACGAGCAGGGAAAACCGATTGGCAGGGTCAAGGAGATCCTGGTGACGGGTGCCAATGACGTTTATGTGATCGCAGCTCCGGATGATTCGGAAATTTTGGTTCCAGCCATTAAACAAGTGGTTGTATCGATGAACCGGGAAACGCAAAAAATGATCGTGAAATTACAGGAATGGGATTAGGAGCGCATCTTGGATCCAAAAGCCTACTGGGTGGGATTTAATCTCGTAAAAGGGATCGGCGCGATCCGGCTGAAACAAATCCTTGATTTTTATGGTTCCCTGGATGTGGCTTGGGATTCCCCTGCGAGCGGGCTGCTCGCGGCAGGATTACCGCAGAAGGTTACGGAAAATTTCGCGCAGGTCAAGAAGCAGGTCGACCTGGGGCGTGTAATGGAAAACATTTCGAGCCAGAACATTCGCGTGATGACCTGGGAAGACTCTGATTATCCTCGAAGATTAAAGGAAATCAACCAGGCTCCGCCTTTGTTATACATCAAAGGCGCGATCAATGTGGAAGATGATTGGGCGGTTGCCGTGGTGGGTACGCGAAGGGTAACGCCCTACGGGCGCCAGGTTGCGGTGGAGATCGCCAGGTTCCTGGCTCAGAACGGCGTTACCGTGGTCAGCGGGCTGGCACGCGGGGTGGATGCCATCGCCCATCAAACGGCTTTGCAGAACAACGGCAGAACCATTGCTGTACTCGGCAGCGGTGTGGATGTGATCTATCCTCCCGAACACCGCAGGCTGGCTGCGGAGATCGCGCAACAGGGAGCGTTGGTCAGCGATTACCCGGTAGGCACGCAGCCGGATGGTGTCAACTTTCCGCCGCGGAACCGCATCATCTCAGGTCTGTCACTGGCGACGGTGGTGGTGGAAGCCGGTGAAAAAAGCGGGGCGCTCATCACAGCGGAATTTGCCGTTGAACAGGGTAGGGATGTTTTTGCTGTTCCAGGCAGTATTTTGACTCCGCAGAGTGAAGGTACGAATCGTTTGATCGAACAGGGCGCGCGTCCGTTATTGAAGATGAGCGAGATCCTGGAGTCACTTAAGCTGGAACAAATCCCCGAGAAGCAAGCAGCGCGAAAATCCAACCCTCTGAATCCGACCGAAAAGAATCTGCTTGATCACCTCTCGCAGGAACCGGTGCACATGGATGAATTATGCACGTTGACCGGATTGTCAATCCAGGATGTTTCGGCTACACTCACGATGATGGAACTCAAAGGCCTGGTTTCGCAGGTTGGCGGCATGAATTACGTTGCCATGCGTGAAATCAGAGCTACTTATAAAGGAAATAACTAGCATGGATCATTTCTACTCAGTCATCATGGCTGGCGGCGGTGGAACTCGGTTGTGGCCGGTTTCCAGGATCGCATCGCCCAAGCAAATGCTGAAACTATTTGGCGAGAAGTCTCTTTTTCACATTGCAGTGGAGAGGTTGGATGGATTATTTTTATCCAATCAAATTTTCGTGGTTACCATTGCCGATCAGGCAAAAAAACTCCAATCCCTTGTCCCCGCCATTCCTGAAGAAAATTACCTGATCGAACCCATGCCGCGTGGAACCGCGGCGGTGGTGGCCATGGCGGCCGCTGCGTTATATAAAAAGGATAAGGATGCGGTGCTGGCAATCCTGACCGCCGATCATTTTATCGCTGATGTCCCTCTATTCCAGAGAACCCTGTTGGCGGCCTACGACCTGGCAAACCAGGGTTACCTGACCACGCTGGGCATCACCCCCACTTATGCTTCCACCGGTTATGGTTATATCGAATCGGGTGTTGAAATTGGAGAGTATCGCGGCGCCAGGGGATACAAAGTGAAACGGTTTGTGGAAAAACCGGATGAGAACACTGCGCGCGCATTTCTGGAAGACAAGAGCATGGCCTGGAATTCAGGCATGTTCATCACGCGGGCAGATGTAATTCTGGACGAGTTCAAGCAATATATGCCGGAACTTTTCGCATCGATTGGGGACATCTCTGAATTAATTGGGGTCGATCACGCGGGCAAACAATTCATCGATACCTGGTTCGCGATCCATCCGCAAACGATCGATTACGGCATCATGGAAAAAACCTCTCATTCGGCAGTCATTCCGGCAGCCAACCTTGGTTGGAACGATGTGGGAAGCTGGGACTCGCTTTTCGATGTGCTGGAAGCGGATGAAAACGGAAACGTCATCATTGGAGCCGGTCATCTTGCGTTGGATACAAAGGATTCGTTGATCGTGTCCACCGATCTGAATTCGATCGTTGTAACCCTGGGCATAAAGAACATAATTGTGGTAAAAACACCTGATGCTGTGCTCATTTGCCCTCGCGGCGACAGCCAGCGTGTTAAAGAGTTGGTGAATTACCTGAAAGAGAAGCATTACACCCTTTTCTTATAGGGAGGTATCCATGGAAGCATATTGTGTAAAGTGCAAGGCAAAAAGAGAAATACAGGATGCCAAGGCTGAATTCAACGCGGTCGGAACACCCGTAACCAGGGGAAAATGCCCGGTTTGCGGAACGACGATGTACCGTATTGGCGAAACACCCGAACATGCCGGCATGGAGCGTCCTCCCAGGCGGCATTCCAAACCGCGCAGCGGCAAACTGGTGATCGTTGAGTCGCCGGCAAAAGCCAAAACGGTGGGTAGATTTCTGGGCAAAGGTTATACCGTGCGTGCCTCGGTGGGGCACGTGCGCGATCTGCTGCGGTCTGAATTATCGGTGGATGTGGAAAACGGATTCACACCCAAATATCGCGTCCCCAACGAAAAACGACCTGTGGTCAAGGAATTAAAAGCCCTGGCGAAAGAAGCAGAAGAGATCTACCTGGCAACAGACCCCGACCGTGAAGGGGAAGCCATTGCCTGGCATTTGCTCGAGGCGGCTCAAATCGACCCCAATCTTTCGAAACGGGTTGTTTTTCATGAGATCACCGACCATGCCATCAATGAAGCGTTTGCCAATCCGCGGGAGATCAACATGGACCTGGTGGATGCCCAGCAGGCGAGGCGCGTACTCGACCGGTTGGTAGGCTATTCCATCAGTCCCCTGTTGTGGGAAAAGGTGCGCAGCCGGTTATCAGCAGGCAGGGTGCAATCGGTGGCGTTGCGCCTGGTGGTGGAACGCGAACGCGAAATCGAAGCTTTCAACCCGGTCGAATATTGGTCGATCGAAGCCGAATTGGCACCACAGGCAAAGAAAACCCCTTATAAAACAAAACTCGCCAAGATCGACGAGAAGGATCCTGAACTGGGCAACAAGGAAACAGTGGATGGATACCTGGTCGAGATCGAACGCTCACCATTTACGATCACCAAAATCAAAAAGAGCGAGCGCCGTCGAAAACCCGCTGCTCCATTCATCACCAGCACGCTGCAGCAGGAGGCTTCCCGACGCCTGGGATATACGGCGCGCCGCGCGATGATGATCGCCCAGCAGTTATACGAAGGCCTGGAAGTTGGTGAAGGCGGGGCTACCGGCTTGATCACCTACATGCGCACCGATTCAACGAACATAGCCGAAGTTGCTCAACAGGAAGCCAGAAGTTTCATTCAAAAAACCTATGGCGGCGATTTCCTGCCGGAAACTCCGCCGCAATATAAAACGCGGGCGGTATCTGCACAGGAGGCGCACGAAGCAATCCGTCCCACTTCTGTGATGAGACAACCGGAGAAGATCAAAGAGTTTCTATCACCCGAACAGTTTAAGCTTTATCAGCTCGTCTGGCAGCGCTTTGTCGCTTCTCAGATGGAAGCAGCGGTTTATGATACATTGTCCGTGGATGTGACCGCCGCAGGGGATCGGCATAACTATTTGTTCCGGGCTTCAGGATCCACGATAAAATTCCCCGGTTTCCTGATCGTGTATGAAGAAGCACAGGACGAGGATCAAAAAACAGAAGAAACAGAAAATATCCGCATACCGGCAGGATTGGAAGAAGGGCAGAAACAGGATTTGATCAGGTTGCTGCCGGAACAGCATTTCACCCAGCCGCCGCCGCGTTTTACCGAGGCTACACTGGTACAGGTGCTCGAAGAATACGGGATCGGAAGACCTTCAACTTATGCTCCCATCCTGTCGACCATTCAGCAGCGGGGTTACGTGGTGAGAGAACAAAAACGGCTCTCGCCAACAGAGACTGGCTTTCTGGTGAATGACCTGGTAGTGGAACATTTTCCGGATATCGTGGATTACAACTTCACCGCCAAGATGGAATCCGAACTGGACCAGGTTGCCAACGGTGAGGAAGACTGGAAAAAAGTGATCAGCGGGTTTTACTCCGGTTTTGAGCCGGAAGTGAAAAAGGCGCAAGCGGAAATGCCGGTCACCAAGACCGAACCAGAAAAGATCGGGCGGGCTTGCCCGGAATGCGGTCATGATCTGGTGATCCGTTGGGGACGCTATGGAAAATTCATCAGTTGTTCCAATTTCCCATCGTGCCGCCATACCGAAGCCTTGCTGGAAAAGATCGGCGTTACGTGCCCTAAGGACGGCGGGGAACTTGTATTGCGCAAGACGCGCAAAGGCCGCATTTTCTATGCCTGTGCAAATTACCCCGAGTGTGACTTTACGAGTTGGAAACGACCGGTGGCGAATCCATGCCCCAAATGCGGCGGATTGCTGGTTATATCCAATAAAAAAGAAGTCCAATGCACGCAATGCGAAGAAAGTTTCCTGATCGAAGAGGTTGGGGTTGCCGTTCCGGATTAGGCATAATTATTGCAACGTATTTGGTGTTGCTTTCAATGTTGTTTTCATCTACAATGTTTTTTGTAGGAGTCGAAAATGGACAAGATAAAAGAACTGATTCAAAGACCGCTGATTACCGGCATTGTTGGGCTTGTTGTGGGTTTGATCATTGGGCTTCCGATCCTTGGCTGGGGATTATGGCCGGTTAAGTGGAAGGATGCCGATGCCAGCTATTTGCGCCAGGACCTCAAGGATCAATATCTTTGCATGGTCGTGGATTCCTTCAAAGTGAATCAGGATATCAGCCTGGCCGCTGCCCGCGTGGATTCACTGGGCGTCGACTTAAAAACTTCTCCGTTCCTGTTCGATACCCTGCAAAAAGGTGGCTGCAATTACTCCTCCAGCGATGCGACGGTCATGGCGTTGAAATCTGCGTTGCTGGCTGCGGAACCTGCTGTGGCTGGTCAAACCCAGGTTTCAGGTACCAGCGTACCACTGCCCACCCAGGCGGCTGCCCAAACCAAAGGGAAGAATTCCACCTGGTTGTTGACGTTGCTCTGTGCGGTCTTCCTGCTCATCGGTGGAGCGTTGGTTTACATATTCTTCATCCGCAATCGCCGCAACCGGGATACCGTACCGGCTCCCCTGGAAGAGGAAGGCGATTATATCGAAGAAACAGAAATGCCGGTAAAGTCAACGGTTCCTTCCAAAGCAGCCTATCCGCCGGCTCCAGCCGCTCCAACCACGCTGCCTGATGAAGGTCCTGTGGCGCATTTCATGACCACTTATGTGATTGGCGACGATCTCTACGACGACAGCTTCAGCATCGATGCACCCAATGGCGCCTTCATGGGCGAATGCGGTGTGGGTATTTCTGATACGATCGGCGTTGGCGATCCAAAAAAGGTGACTGCGTTCGAGGTGTGGTTGTTTGACAAGAACGACATCCAGACCGTGACCAAGGTTCTGATGAGTGCGCATGCCATGAACGATACCGGGATCCGGCAGCGATTGGCGATGAAAGGCGAACCGATCCTGGTGGAACCGGGTCAGCAGATCCTGCTTGAGACTGCCACATTGCAGCTGGAGGCCAGGGTAATCGAGATGGTCTATGGTCAGGGCGCTCTACCCTCGGGCAGCTTCTTCGAACGCCTGACATTGGAAATGTCGGTCTGGCCGAAGTAAATAATGAATATATAAAAAGTCCGGGCGTATGACCTGTATGCGCCCGGATTATTTTGTTTATACGATGCGGATGATCTTCAAACGGATGATTCCGCCAGGAGTTTCCACTTTGATGGTTTCCCCCGGTTTATGTCCGATCAAGGCTTGACCGATGGGAGAATCATAGGAAATCTTTCCATCGCGCGGATCGGTCTCCTGCGGACCGACCAGTTGAAATGTTTCTTCAGGTTCCCTTCCTTCCTGTATCGTCACAGTGGCGCCAATCTCGACAACATCCTTGTTGACAGAGTTTTCATCGATGATCACCACATCGCGCAGCACCATTTTTAATTCCTGGATGCGTCCCTCGATGAACCCCTGTTCCTCTTTTGCCGAAATATAATCGGCGTTTTCGGAGAGGTCGCCCATTTGAATGGCGGCACGCAACCGTTTGGCGAGGTCCTGGCGGACAGGACCCTCAAGATTCTTCAATTCGGCGCGAAGTTTTTCGGCACCTTCTTTTGTCAGATAGGAAGGCTGTTCCATTTACAAAGTATCTCCATTGATTGTTTTGTTATTTAAGGCAGCAATGAGGGATCAAATAGCTTCTGGTACTCATCCACTGCAAAACGGTCGGTCATTCCGGCCAGATAATCACAAATTGTCCGTTCCTTACCCTTGGTTTCGATCTGTTCCTGAAACTGCGGTGGGAGCATGGTGGGTTCAGATGAATAGGCGCGAAAAAGCTCGGAAAGAATACGTTCGGCCTTCTTTTGCATGCGCACCACCCGGTAATGACGGTACATATTTTTGAAAAGAAAATCCTTGAGCACCCGGTTGCGCTGGCGCATGGACTCATCGAAACCTACCACATTATAAGGCAGTAATTGCAAATCCTGCAGGGTGTTAATGCCCCTGCGGTTAATGGTCTCACTCGAACTTTGGATCATGCTGTTCACTTCCAAACCGATCAACTCGCGGATGATTTGATGCCTGGTGAGTTCATCCAACTGGCAAGTGTTGGGCTCAAACTTCTCAACCACCTTATCCCACAACTCGATCCCTGAAAGCATGTCCGTGGTGATCATTCCCGAACGCAAGCCGTCATCCAGATCGTGCGAAGTGTAGGCAAGTTCGTCGGCCACGTTGGTGATCTGCGCTTCCAAATGTCCGCGCAGCTGAGGGTCGAATTCCAGCGCATCCGTCCTGTCATATTCGGTTTCGTGTTTCACGATCCCTTCCAGCACTTCCCATGACAGGTTGAGACCCGGGAATTGGGGATAACGGTGTTCGATCTCGGTAACAATGCGGAAGGAATGATGGTTGTGATTGAATCCGCCATGGTCGTGCATCAATTCATTTAGGATGGATTCACCGGAATGTCCAAACGGCGGATGACCCAGATCGTGCGCCATGCAAATGGTTTCAACCAGGTCTTCATTGGCGCCCAACGCCCGGGCAATGGTCCTGCCGATCTGTGTGACCTCCAGCGTGTGCGTCAGACGGGTACGGTAATAATCACCTTCGTAATTGATGAACACTTGGGTTTTATATTCCAACCGGCGGAAAGCCGTGGTGTGCAGGATGCGGTCGCGATCGCGTTGAAAACAAGTGCGGTAATCCGGTTCGCGTTCGGGGTATTTGCGTCCCTTGGATTGATTGGCATGGATCGCGTATGGTGCGAGGATATCCTCTTCGATCTTCTCTAAATACTCACGGTCATAGTTCATGGCATGTCCTTTGCTATTCAAGACACAATCTCGTGCCGACGAATTCTCCAGAGATCGCCCTGCTGATCAAGCCCGGTTGCTGACCGGAAAAAATGAATACCTCGCGGCAAGCACCATTTTTGACCAACTTCACCATGGTTTGAACTTTACTCTTCATGCCGCCGGTTACATCCGGACTGACGGATTCTGCCAGACCTTCACCGAGGGCACCAAGCGAACCAGGCGTGATCTTGGGAATGATCGCCGTTTTTTGTGGAAAATCACTCCACACCCCGGGTTCGATGCCGGCGAGTAGAATTCTCTCCGGTTCAAATTCAGCGGAAAGAAATTCGAATTGTTCCTCTGTGGAAAGAATGGTTCCGCCGCGCAGGCTGTCGAACGCTACATCACCATAGACGACCGGCACCACTCCGTGGATCAACGCTGACCTGATCTGCACCGTATCCCAATCATTGATCCTGCCGTCCACGGCCAGCACCTGGGCGCAAGGCGAAAAGGAAATTGCCGGTATGCCCGCCTTGTGAAGCGCAGTCATTACGAGGGAATTTAATGTGATGGCTTCCTTCCAGACTTCGGTAAAACCCAACCACTCCTGGGGACTGTTCACTCCCTGTCGCGTATTGTATTTTTTAGCGGGGATGTGCCCGAACGACCCCGAGCCGTGACCGATCAGCAAGCGCACTTGAGGGTTCGAGCGCAAGGCTTGCGCGATCTCCTCTGCGATCCTTTCCAGGACTTCTGGCTTCACGGTGTGCGGGCGATCTTTATCTGTGATCAACGAGCCGCCCAATTTCAAAAAAATGATATTTCTCACGACCGGACTCCAGATCCGCTGCTGGCGGGAATGGAGGTGGTGATGGTCCGCACCGCGCCATTATGGAGGAGCGCTTGAACCACGGCGGGCGCTTGTTCATCGCCAACCAGAGTGATCATGTTGCCACCCAAACCACCGCCGGAAAGTTTTGCACCCAACGAACCGGCTTTCAACGCTGAATCGACCAGGTTATCCAATTCAGCGCAGGAAACGCCGATCTGCTGCAGAACCTTGTGATTTTGGGTCAGCAGCGGCCCGATTTTTTCGATATTTCCGTTCTCCAACACTTCTCTGACCTGCTGAGAAATTTGAGCGATTTCAATAAACCATGTTTCAAATTGCTGCTTGTTTTGTTCCCAGCGCTGGCGCACGCCCGCCACAGCCTGTGCAGTGGAACTCTTGATCCCCGAGTCCGCGATGATGAGGGTAAAAGGACGTGCAATATTCAACGACTCGATGGGCTTGCCTTTTTGGTAATAAACAGGGGTTTCGTATGCGATCACCGTGTTATCAATACCGGATGGGGAGCCGTGATGAAGTTTTTCCACCTCAAATGCGATGCGATTGACGGCTTCGTTGGGAAGGGGATGCCCCAGGAATAAGGATAGCGCTCTCGTGAAAGAAACCGCCGCCGATGCGCTCGACCCCAGACCGGCAGAGATGGGCAAGGTGGTTTGAATGCGGATCTCGCAGGCAGGAATATGATCGACATGTAACTCCTGCATGACCAGGCTGGCAGCGACCTTCAACGGATCGAGGTCTTCAAGGGCATCCAGCGTTGTATCCAGGGTGATTGAAGGCGCAATAAGGTGTACCTCGCCCGATGGCGCTTGCGGCCTGGCAAAGACCCTGGTGGTGGTGCAGACTTGAAAAACAGGCAATGCAATTGCGGGTATGCCGTAGACGACAGCATGTTCACCGCAGAGGATGATTTTGCCTGGTGCTGAACTGGAAATGGCTGGCATGGCAAACCTAGAATAGATAGAAAATGACGAGGATCGAAAGCCCCCAGAGGACGATGGTTGCCTGAATCGGACGGTCTTTTAAAAGAAGTTCCTCGGGTTCACCTCCTGCATTTCGCATCTTGATCAGATACAGGTAGCGGAAGATGCCGTAGAGAACAAAGGGTACGGTCAGCATCATTGCATGGTTGTCCGGCAGGTTGGGTGCGGAAAAAGTGTAAAGCGAATAGGCAATAATGGTGGTGGCTGAAACGATGGTGATCAACTGGTCGATCAAGTCAATGGAATAACCGGAAAGCACTTTGCGGTGCGATTGCGGCGTATCGTTTACCAGCACCATCATTTCAGCGCGTCGTTTGCCAAAACCCAGGTAGAGGGCAAGCAGGGTCATCACTACGTAGAGCCAGGGAGAAAAACGCTGTACCTCGATCACGGAAACACCGGCAGCCACGCGCAGCACGAAACAAGCAGCGATCACCATGACATCAATAAGGGGAATGTGCTTCAACCATTTGGAATAGGCCAGGTTCAAAAGGAAATACACCGCGCAAATAACAAGAAATCCGGTCGAAAGGAAATAGGCTCCTGCCAGGGCGATTGCCAGCAAAATAAATCCAAAAATCAACGCCATGCTCACCGGCAATTTGCCTGAAGCGATGGGGCGATCTTTTTTTAACGGGTGATTGCGGTCGTATTCCCGGTCAAGAATGTCGTTGAAGATATATACACTGCTGGCAAGCAAAGAAAAAAGCAGAAACGCCAGCGCTGTTTTGCCAAATGCCTGGCCGTTGAGCAGTTTCCGGTCAAATACCAGCGCGGCAAATATGAAGGCGTTCTTGGTCCACTGCCGCAGGCGCATCTCTTTGACGATGTATTTAAGCATGAGATAAATATATCATAAGACGCATAATCAAATGTAAAATTGAAATATGGAAAAGAACCGGTTGGATGTGACGATGGAAGAAAGAGGTCTTGCGCATAGCCGTTCTTTGGCTCAAAAACTGATCATGGCAGGAGAGGTGCGCGTGAACGGGCAGGTCGTGCTCAAACCGGCGGTTAAAGTCGCTCCTACTGACCGGATCGAGGTTGCCCAGGGACCCAGGTTTGTCTCACGCGGGGGTGAGAAACTGGAAGCTGCGCTGAACGCATTCAATTTGACCGATCTGACGGGATCCACCTGTGCGGATATTGGTGCCAGCACCGGGGGATTCACGGATTGCCTGCTGCAGCATGGAGCGCAAAAGGTTTACGCGGTGGACGTGGGTTATGGGGTTTTGGATTGGAAGATGCGCAACGATGCGCGCGTGGTTGTGATGGAACGCACCAATGCGCGTTTCATCGAAGGATTTCCCGAAGCGGTCGATCTGGTGACGGTGGATGCTTCTTTTATTTCACTTTCTGTCCTGCTGCCCGTGATCATGAGTTGGTTTGGCGACCGTCCAAGCAGGGTAGTGGCGTTGATCAAGCCCCAGTTCGAAGCCGGGCGGGCGGATGCTGCCCGTGGAAGCGGTGTCATCCGTGATCCGGAGGTTCATCGGGCGGTGCTGGTCAGGGTGCTTGAATTTTCTCAAACGGTGGGTTTTCATCTGTGCGGATTGATCAAATCGCCCCTGACAGGACCCAAGGGCAATGTCGAATTTCTCGTTCATCTTTCCGTACCCAAATGCAATGATCAGGACGTTAAAAGCTTGATCGAGCCGCTTTTTGTAAAAACAGACATCCAGGATCAGCAAACCTCAACCCCGGATGAACAATTGAATTAAGGTATACTTTACAGCGATTATGCCAGCAGACACGATTCGGAATTTTTGTATTATCGCGCATGTGGACCATGGAAAATCCACACTCGCCGACCGCATGCTCCAGCTCACCGGAACCGTTCCGGATCGCGAAATGATGGAGCAGGTTTTGGACAGCATGGACCTGGAACGCGAAAAGGGCGTTACCATCAAGGCTTCTGCTGTTCGCATGAAGTATTTGTTAAATGGAATAGAATACGAACTGAACCTGATTGATACTCCAGGGCACGTGGACTTCAATTACGAGGTCAGCCGGGCACTGGAAGCCTGTGAAGGCGCGCTGCTTATCGTGGATGCGACGCAGGGGATCGAAGCCCAAACACTGGCCAACCTGTACCTGGCGCTGGAATCGAACCTGACCATTTTGCCGGTGATCAACAAGATCGACCTACCGTCGGCGAGACCGGACGAGGTCGCATCCGAAATCGAAGCCTTGCTCGGCACTCCCGCGGAGTCCATTTTGCGCGTATCCGCAAAAGAGGGAATCAACGTTGACAAGGTTCTGGACGCCATTGTAGAACATATTCCAGCACCAACCGGCTCCAATACGGCACCCCTGCAGGCGCTGATCTTTGACAGCCATTACGATTCCTATAAGGGCGTGATCGCATACATTCGAATTATGGAAGGGGCGATCCAGGTCAACGACACCCTGCGATTAATGGCAACCAAAGCCGATATCAAACCCGTGGAGATCGGCATTTTTTCACCGGGAATGATCCCTGTCAATGAACTTCAGGCGGGAGACGTCGGTTATGTGGCAACTGGATTGAAGACCGTTAAGGAATGCCGTGTCGGCGATACCTTTACCCTTGCCTCTCAGCCTGCCGACTTGCCTTTGCCGGGATACAAGCATCCCAAGCCGATGGTATTCGCCGGTATTTACCCTGTCGAGGGAGAGGATTACGAGGAACTAAAAGAAGCACTGGAAAGGCTTCAATTAAATGACGCCTCCCTGGTCTACGACCCCGAAACCTCCCAGGCTTTGAATTTTGGTTTCCGCTGCGGTTTCCTGGGATTGTTCCACATGGAGATCATCCAGGAACGGATCGAGCGCGAATACAACCTGGATATCGTAGTGACTGCGCCGTCGGTGGAGTATGTGGTCGAATTGCTCAGCGGCGAAGTCGAGAGGATATCTTCACCAGCAAAGCTGCCGGACGAATCTTTGATCGCTGAAGTGCGCGAACCCTGGATGCGCCTGGAAGTGATCTCACCCACTGAATTCTACGGCACGATCATGGACCTGGTGACCAACCGCAGGGGAACTTTTCTTTCCCAGGATTATCCATCCCCCAAGCGGGTCCAGTTAAATTACGATATTCCGCTCTCGGAACTGATCGTTGATTTCTTCGACGATTTAAAATCACGTACCCGCGGTTACGCCTCGATGGATTATCATTTTCTGGATTACCGCCCGGGAAACCTGGTAAAGCTGGAAATTCTTGTGGATTCCGAACCTGTGGATGCGCTGGCGGCCATCGTTCACAAGGAAGATGCCTATCACAAAGGACAGGCGCTGGTGACCAAACTTAAATCCCTCATTCCGCGGCAATTATTCGATGTTGCCATTCAGGCATCGGCCAGCGGTCGGGTCATCTCGCGGGCAAATGTAAAGGCGCTGCGCAAGGATGTTCTGGCCAAGTGTTATGGCGGCGATATCACGCGCAAGAAAAAATTGCTGGAAAAACAGAAAAAGGGAAAACGCCGCATGAAGATGGTGGGTAATGTGGAAATTCCCCAGGAAGCCTTCATGGCAGTGCTGCGATTGGAGGAAGATTGAATTCGTCCAAGCCCTCAAAGTGGAAGGGCGTAATCCGCTGGCTGCCCGGCGTATTGATCAGTGCAATCGCCATTTATGCGGTGATCCGGTTTTCAGAAGTGCAGGAAATTGGGGCGGCATTAAAATCGGTCAGCCTGTGGTATATTGTCCTGCTCACAGCTCTTTCATTACTCAGCCTGCTGGTGCGTGCCGTAGCCTGGCGCACAATATTAGGGAACAAAATAGGCCTAAAAACCTCCTTTTTCGGTATCTGCGAGGGGTATTTTCTGAACAACCTTTTCCCGTTTCGTGCCGGTGAAATTGGCCGTGCATTATCCGTTGGACGATCTTCCGGGTTGGGCACACTGCATGTTCTATCTACAATCTTGATCGAGCGGGCGTTTGATATCTTCTATGCCGCTGGAATTGTTCTCGTGACGCTCTCATTTTTGGTTGGCTCCGACTGGCTTAAGCCGATTGCATTTACCGCTTTTTTTGTGGTCATACTGGGATTGGTGCTGCTGTTCTTCATTGCCAACAACCGCGAAAAATTCCAGTCCTGGATTGATAAACGTAATTTTAAATCCAAATTTATCGTCAATAAGATCCTTCCGCAGGTCAGCAAAATCCTCGACGGCATGTCTGCCCTGGTAAAACCTTCACAATTCTTGCTCAGCGTTTTCTGGATCGGGATGACCTGGGTGGTGTGGTTGTTCGTTTACTACCTCACCATTCGCCAGCTAACGGACAGCGCTCCCTTGTGGTGGGGAGCGTTTGTATCCGGCATGCTGGCGCTGGGTGTCGCGATCCCTTCGGCACCGGCGTCGGTGGGTGTATTCGAAGCTTCGTTGGTGGGTTCGCTGGCTCTGCTAGGAATTTCAAGCGGTTCAGCACTGGCATACGCCATCGTCATGCACGTGGACCAAATCATTATCACCGCGGTCTTTGGACTTTGGGGGTTGATCCGCGATGGACAGAGTTTATCCAGCCTGCTTTCTTCGCTCACGGAAAAGAAGCCGGCCGTGGAAGCGCAAAACATTAAGGAGTAGAAATGAACGGTTATACATTGATCACCGGTGGAGCCGGATTTATTGGTTCGAATTATGCCGCCAGATGTCTTTCCCGTGGAGAGAAGGTCGTCATTTTTGATAATCTTTCCAGGCACGGCGTTGAGCTTAATCTTGAGTGGCTGAGCGACAGGTTTGACCGAAAATCCTTTGAATTGATCAAGGAGGATATCCGGGATGCAGAAGCCATCAAGCAAGCCGCCAAAGGAGCCGACCGCATTCTCCACCTGGCTGCGCAGGTCGCGGTAACTACGTCGGTCACCGATCCGAAAACCGATTTTGAGATCAACGCGCAAGGAACATTTAATGCACTGGAAGCTGCGCGCGCTTCGGACAGGAAACCGGCATTTTTATACGCATCCACCAACAAAGTGTACGGCGGAATGGATGACGTGAAAGTAGTCGAAAAGGAAACGCGCTACGAATACCTGGATCTTCCATTTGGCGCATCGGAAAGTCAGCCGCTTGATTTTCATTCCCCTTACGGTTGTTCCAAGGGCTGCGGGGATCAATACGTGCGGGATTATCACCGCATCTATAACATGCCGACCATTGTTTTCCGGCAGTCCTGCATTTATGGCATTCGCCAGTTCGGCATTGAAGACCAGGGATGGGTAGCCTGGTTCATCATTGCTGCCGTAACTGGAAGACCAATCACGATTTACGGCAATGGCAAACAGGTGCGCGATGTGCTATTCATCGACGATCTGATGGACGCGTACGATGCCGCCTTCCACCGCGCCGACAAAATCGGCGGGCAAATATTCAATATCGGCGGCGGTGTAAAAAACACCTTGTCCGTGTGGACAGAATTTCAACCCAAACTTGAAAAATTACTCGGGAAGCCGATCCCGACCCAGGTTCGGGGATGGCGTCCCGGTGACCAACCCGTGTTCATTTCTGATATCCGAAAAGCGAAGGAACTGCTTGGATGGGAACCCAAAGTGAGCACGGATACGGGAATTAAACGTTTATTCGAGTGGGTGAAGGACAATCGGAACCTGTTCTAATGAAGATATTGATCGTTCTCACTTACTATCGTCCTCATATTAGCGGGTTGACCATATACGCCGAGCGGATTGCCCAAGCGTTAGCGAAACGTGGGAATCAGGTCACGGTGCTTACCTCTCGGTTTGACCCCAAACTGCCTGCTGAAGAAATGGTGGATGGCGTCCGCATTGTACGTGCTCCGGTCTGGTTCAGGTTGAGCAAGGGTGTGATCATGCCCACTTTTGGCTACCTGGCGAGCAAGCTGGTGAGAGAGAATGATGTGATCCAATTGCATCTCCCCCAATTCGATGCCGCCGGTGTAGCCCTGCGCGGAAGGTTGTTGAAGAAACCCACTGTGATCACCTACCATTGTGACCTGCAGCTCCCACCGGGATTGTTCAACCGCATTGCCAATGGCGCGGTACTGTTCATGAACGACCTGGCAGCCTGTTTTACCCACCGCATCGTAACCTATACAGAGGACTACGCCAACCATTCCAAATATACGCGGCGGTATATGAACAAGGTTCAGGTCATCGCCCCTCCAGTGGTTTTGCCTCAGATCGCGGACGAGAAAAAAGTTGAATTCCGCAAGATCCATAATCCTCAGAGTCAGAAACCTGTGATTGGAATGGCTGCCCGTTTTGCCACAGAAAAGGGCGTTGAAATTTTGCTGCGGGCGATGCCCGCAATAATTGAAAGATACCCACAGGCGCTGGTCCAATTTGTCGGCCCATACCAGAACATCATTGGCGAGGAAGCCTATTTCCAGCGCCTCCAGCCCGAGATCCAAAAGTTTCAGAATTCGGGCAACTGGAAATTCCTGGGTTCGATGTCTCCGGAACAGATGTCGGCTTTTTATGCCAACCTGGATCTTCTCGTTGTACCCAGCCTGAATTCCACCGAAGCTTTCGGTTTGGTGCAAATCGAAGCCATGATGAATGGCGTGCCCTGCGTCACTTCAAACCTGCCTGGTGTTCGCCAGCCGATCAAAGTTCATGGAATGGGCGAGATCTTTCCCATAGGTGATTCAAAGGAATTGGCGGTTAAAGCACTCCAAGTGCTGCAGAACAGGGAATCGATGCGCTTGCCCGGGGTGGATTTTTCGCGGTACTCGCCGGACCTGATCGCAAAAAATTACGAAGAATTATTTAACCAAATCAAGAGCGAATTTTAATTAAAATTTCCAGACTGATGATTTGGAGTGATTGACGTGTCAACCGGTCAAATGAATCGAACATCAAAGACAGAACGAAAAAATCCACGCCAACTGAACATGCCGTGGGTATGGGATATCCTCCTGATCGGCATCCTTGTCATCGGTGCCTATCTCCGTTTTACCGGCATCCAATGGGACGGCAATCAGCATCTCCATCCCGATGAGCGTTTTCTCACCATGGTGGAAACCTCACTGAAACCGGTGGACTCGCTGCGGGATTACTTCAATACGTCAACCTCCACACTCAATCCAAATACCCAGGGATACACTTTCTACGTCTACGGAACACTGCCGATCTTTATCGTGCGTTATGTTGGCGAATGGCTGGGGCAGACCGGTTATGACCAGATCAATGTGGTTGGGCGTGTACTCTCCGGAATATTCGATCTGGGTACCCTGGTTTTTGTCTATTTAATCGGAAAACGTCTCTACAGGAATTCGCGGTTGGGATTGCTTGCTGCGCTTTTTTCTTCCCTCGCGGTGCTGCAAATCCAACTCTCGCATTATTTCACGGTCGATAACTTTGCCAATTTCTTCACCTATGGCGCGGTTTATGTTGCGGTCTGTATTGCGACCAGTGGGCGCTTTTTAAAATTTTCAGAGCATGAGAAACCCGGTCAAGTTCCCAAATGGTTAAGCAGCAACTGGGATTCATTGACGTTGTTTGCCATCTTTGGCTTGCTATATGGAATGGCGATGGCATCGAAAGTCAGCGTTTGGGCGCTGGCACTGTTGCTGCCGCTGGCAGCATTCATGTTTTACAGGAAATCCCCTGAAAACCAAACCGATGACGGTATTGCCATACTTCTGCGCAACTTGATCCTGGCAGGTATCATCGCCTTCCTGACCTTTCGCTTCTTCCAACCGTATGCCTTCAGTGGACCTGGATTTTTTGGACTGAAACTGAACGATAATTGGCTGGCCAACATGCGCGAGTTGAGCGTGCTGCAAAAGGGAGACGTCGATGTGCCTTATGCACTGCAGTGGGCGCGTCGACCAATAACATTTACACTGCAAAATTATATCCTTTGGGGAGTGGGGATTCCCCTTGGACTGCTTTCCATCTCAGGAGTCCTGTGGATGGGATGGCGCATGATCAAAGGCGATTGGCAGAAACACATTCTGCTTTGGGGATGGGCTGTTTTCGTACTGGTCGCCCAGTCGCTGGCATCGGTACGCAGTATGCGGTACATCATTTCCATTTATCCGGCGATGGCGCTGATCGCTTCATGGATGATCTTCAAACTGATGGAGAACGATCCAACGAAGGTCAAAAAGCTCAAGGCGATCCCGTATAGTTGGAAAAGGACGATCGCCGTCATTGTCCTTGTGCTCACCGTGATCGGAACGGGATTGTACGCCTACGGCTTCATGACCATTTACACCCGACCTGTTACCAGGGTGGCAGCCAGTGAATGGATTTATGAAAATATCCCCGGCGCACTTAACTTGAAATTTACCTCAAAACAGGGTGAAAATTTCAACCAGCCTGTGGCGTATCAGAACTCCGCGTTGGTCGCATCGGATGCGCCTTATATCTATGAGTTTGTGGCGGCACAAACAGGCGAACTGGGGAAGATCACCATCGAGCATGTGCTTACACAGGCGAGCGATGCTCCGCAGACCTCACTGATCGCCACCGTCCGCGAAGTCCGGGGAAGTGAATCCGTGTTTAAATCTGCCGGGTTCATACAATCTGCTTTCACCCAGACCAGCGATCCGCGGGGCGAGAAAACGGTCATTGATTTGCAGGAGCCGGTGCCGCTTGAATCCGGCAGACGTTACGAAGTGGAATTGACTGTGGCCGAGCCGGGGATATTCCTCCGCCTTGCGGGCGCAGTTTTTCTCGAAAACGCTGGAGACTCCGCCAATTTTAGGCAATACCTGCCCGAACCGGTATTCAGGTTATCCGCAAATACACCATTTCAGGCCACTGTTTTTCCCCGTGAAACGGCAACGTTGAACGAAATTGTTCTCAACCGGGTCGTGGATCTGTCAGGCAAGCCGGGATTGAAAACATTGGCTTTTTCCCTGGTCGACCCAAACAACCCGGAGGTCGTTATTCCCCTGGGAACGGTTACGGATGATTTTCTGCCTGAAACCGACCCGCGCGGTGAGACCCGCAAGGTTGCACTCCAACGTCCGCTGGATTTGAATTTTTCGACCGGTTATACCTTGCTGCTGTCGATGACGGGAGACGGTGCCTTGGGGATATTCAACAACTCGACCGCGATCGAGTCGTCGTGGGATGACGCGCTTCCGGTGAGCATGCATAACTATAACCAGTTTGGTTACTGGGATGGCATCTACGGTAATCACCGGAATTTTGAACTGTATTGGGACGACAACCAGTCCAAACTGGAATCAATGACGACCAATCTGGATCAGTCTGATTCCATTTTTATCAGTTCCAGCCGTCAATGGGGATCCATCACCCGCGTTCCTGAACGATATCCTTTGACAACGGAGTACTATCGGGCTTTGATCGGTTGTCCAGCGGAAAAGGATGTACTGTGGTGTTATTCGGTAGCCCAACCTGGGATGTTCAAAGGTGAACTGGGATTCGACCTGACCGCAGTATTCCAAAACGATCCGCAAATTGGAAAATTCAAGCTCAATGACCAGTTCGCCGAAGAAGCTTTTACAGTGTATGACCATCCCAAGGTGTTGATCTTCCAAAAGACCGGGGAGTATAACGGTCAGAAGGTGAGGGACATCCTGGGTGCGGTCGACCTGGCATCGGCGGTGCATCTGACCCCTGCCCAGGCAGGCAAATTCAAGGGGAATCTGAAATTCAGCGCGGAAGAACTTGCCGTTCAGCAAAGCGGCGGCACCTGGGCTGAAATGTTCCCCTCCGCATCTCTGCTCAATGAAAAACCATGGCTGGCGGCCGTGGTGTGGTATTTGGCGGTTTTTTTGCTGGGTTGGATCGTTTATCCCATCACGCGTTTGGTATTGCGCGGGCTGCCGGATAAAGGCTACGCCTTCAGTCGACTGACAGGACTGCTGCTGCTGGCATACTTCACCTGGCTGGCAGGTTCGCTGGGAGGTCACTTTAATCGCCTCACCATCGGCATGGTGCTGGTTGGTTTGACCGCGGTAAGCGCGTTATTGTTCTACTATCAGCGCAAGGACATCACGGGAGAGATCAAAGCACGCGGCAAGTATTTTCTGACAGTAGAAGCTGTTATGCTGGTATTTTTCCTCATCGATCTGGGCATCCGCATCGGTAATCCCGACCTCTGGCACCCGTGGAAGGGCGGCGAGAAACCGATGGATCTATCCTATTTCACCGCGGTATTGAAGAGCACCACATTCCCGCCGTACGACCCCTGGTATTCAGGCGGATACATCAATTATTACTATTACGGATTTGTGATCGTCGGCGTGCTGGTTAAATTCCTGGGCATCATCCCGGACGTTGCCTACAACCTGATCCTCCCCACGCTGTTTGCATTGACTGCACTGGGAGCGTTCAGCATAACTTGGAATATCTTTGCCCATCGGGATATGGAACACGCTGAGGAATTGGCGGTCGATGCTGGACGAAGGAACAAGAGAGCGTTCATTGCAGGATTAACCGCTTCGTTTGCCGTATTGATCGCGGGCAACCTGGGAACGGTCAAGATGTTGTGGCAGGGTTTGCAGCGCCTGGTGGCTCCCGGCGGTAACATCGACGGTGCAGGGTTGTTCGAGCACCTCAAGTGGGCTGCGGCGGGATTGGGAAAATTCGTCACGGGCACCCGGCTGCCTTATGGAACCGGCGATTGGTACTGGAATCCCTCCCGCGCCATCCCCGGAGAGGTGATCACGGAATTCCCATTCTTTACCTTTACTTATGCGGATCTGCACGCCCACATGATTGCCCTGCCGATCACCTTGCTGGTTTTGGGGTGGGCAATCTCCATGCTGCTGCGCAAAGAAGATTGGAAAAATGCGATTGCTTCAAAAGGCTGGGTGCCATTGCTGGGTTCCCTCCTTTTTGGGGGGTTGATCATCGGAATGCTGCGCCCCACCAACACCTGGGACTTGCCGACCTACCTGCTTTTTTCTGCTGTGGTCGTATTCTATTCCATCTGGCGATATGCCGAAGTTCCTGCCAGGTTCTTCAGCCGCTCACCGCAATGGTTCAGACGGCTGGCATTCTGCACACTGGCCATCGCCATTCTTGTGGGTATGGCGCTGATATTCTTCCTGCCATTCAGCCAAAAATACGGGCAAGCCTATGGTTCCATTGAATCATGGAAAGGTGATAAAACTCACCTCGGCGCGTACCTGACGCACTGGGGATGGCAGCTCTTCCTGATCATCTCCTGGCTGGTGTGGGAGACGCGCGAATGGCTGGCAGCCACACCCGCCTCAGCCATCAAGCGCATCAAGCCCTACCAGGGTTATCTCCTGGTTGTGGGTATGCTCTTCGCCGCAGTGCTCATTTTGCTGACAATGCTTGGCGTCAAGATCGGGTGGCTGGTGGGAATCGCCGGGGTGTGGGCATTGATCCTCATCCTGCGTCCAAACCAGCCGGATGTAAAACGCCTGGTACTCTTCATGGTGGGAACAGGACTGGTGCTTACGCTGTTCGTCGAGCTGTTTGCACTGACCGGAGATATCGGGCGTATGAACACGGTTTTCAAATTTTATTTTCAAGCGTGGACCATGCTGGGGATCAGCGCCGCCGCTGCGTTGATCTGGCTGCTGCCCGCCATTTCAACGATATGGAAGGAAAGCACTGCCAATATTTGGCAGATCGCATTTGCCCTTCTGGTCTTTGGAGCGATGCTCTACCCGATCACGGCCGCGACCGACAAGATTCGCGACCGCATGTTCGCGGAAGCGCCGGCGGGGTTGGACGGCACGGTATTCATGAAAACCTCCACCTACGCTGACCAGGGGGTTGACCTGAAGCTGGTTGACGATTACCAGGCGATCCAATGGATGCGGCAGAACGTGAAAGGCTCACCGGTGATCGTGGAAACCAATACAGTCGAGTACCGCTGGGGCAACCGCTATACGATCTATACCGGCCTGCCGGGAGTGCTGGGTTGGAACTGGCATCAACGCCAGCAGCGCGGATATTTGGATTACAACGGAATCGAAGCCCGGCTGTCGGATATTCCATATTTCTACCAGACGGTAAAGATTGATGATGCTGTGGCATTTCTTGAAAAATATAATGTGAAATATATCATCCTAGGGCAGATGGAACGCGCCTATTACCCGGGTGCCGGATTGGATAAATTCGAGGAGTACGATGGGGTCTACTGGAAGGAAGTGTTCCGTATTAACGATACTGTCATTTATGAAGTGATCGATTGAGCGGAGAGGGACTGTAGAATATGTCTGACATCCTCCATTTTTTGAGCTGGTACTTGATCATTACCGTCACAGGTTTGGCGGCCTTGCCGATTGGATTCCGTTTCTTCTCCCGCCTGCCAGGCCGGGGTTTTGCCCTGGCACGCCCCCTGGGATTGCTGATCTGGGGATTCGTTTTTTGGCTGCTTGCGTCACTTGGAGTGCTGCAAAATGATCTGGGGGGGGTGATCGTCGCCTTTGGAGTGTTGGTTGCGATTGCGATTTGGGCTGGAAAAGGCGGAAAGTTTTCAGAATTGACCGGCTGGTTGAAACAAAACCTGCGCCTGGTGTTGACCACTGAGGGCTTGTTCTTTGCCGCTTTCTTATTATGGACGCTGGTGCGGGGGATGAACCCCGACGCAGCCTACACTGAAAAACCGATGGAATTGGCTTTTATCAACGCCATTTTGCGTTCGCCCAATTTCCCGCCCATGGATCCCTGGTTGTCGGGATACGCGATCTCTTATTATTATTTTGGTTATGTGTTGATCGCCATGCTCACCCGTGTTTCAGGGGCTGCATCCGCGGTGGCATTCAACTTGAGCGCCTCTTTATGGTTTGCGCTGACCGCCGCTGCACTCTATGGCATCGTTTACGACCTGGTTATGGCCTGGCAGCAACGCGGGGGGAACCCAACTTCAGCAGGGACGCAAAAAATTGCCCGCACGGCGGGATTTTTGGGTCCGCTGTTCGTATTGATCGCCAGCACATACGAGGGTCTGCTTGAATTCCTGCATGCCGGTGGGGTGTTCTGGCACCAGGGAGCCGATGGGACCTTCACTTCCAAATTCTGGAGCTGGTTATCGATCTCTGATCTGAATGAAGCACCGGTGCCGCCGTTCAACTGGATCCCATCGCGGGGTTCCGGCTGGTTGTGGTGGCGCGGATCGCGCGTGCTGCAGGATCTCAGCATGACCAACAAGCATATTGAAGTCATTGATGAGTTCCCCTTCTTTTCCTACCTGCTTTCCGATCTGCACCCGCATGTTCTGGCGATGCCCTTTGCACTGCTTGCCATCAGTGTGAGTTTGAACTTATTCCTGGGGGCGAATCAATTCCTGGGTCAATTCAGGAATATCCAGGCATGGGTGAAGAACTGGACATTCTGGCTGACCGCTCTGATCCTGGGCAGCCTGGCGTTCATTAATACCTGGGATTTTCCAATTTACGTGGGTTTGTTCTGCTTTACATGGGCGTACATATGTTATCAGTATAACGGCTGGAAGTGGAAGGTTTTTTTGGAGTTCATTATGAACGGATTGATCCTGGGAATATCCGGTGTGGTGCTGTTCCTGCCGTTCTACATTGGATTTGCTTCCCAGGCAGGCGGAATCCTGCCCAGCCTGGAATATATGACCAAGGGAATCCATTTCTGGATTCTCTTTGGCGTACTCCTCATCCCCATCGTCTGGTGGTTGATCCATAAAATCCGTCAGCAGAAAGAACAGAAGTTTCTCGCACGCGGAGCGCAAATTACCATTATCCTCATGCTGGGGTTTTTCCTGCTCATGGTCCTTTATGGATTGGTCATATTTGGATTTCAAACATTGGGACCTACCCTGATGGCATCGCCAAATCCAATTATCGCAAACCTGGGATCCAGGATGGTTATGGGAGGGGAGGCCTTTGCCGGTTTGCACGAGAATTTCCCCACCTCCGAGGTGATACGTGAAGCCTTGCTTCGCAGGATCCAATCCCCGGGCACGTGGCTGACGCTGGGCGTTATGCTTGCGCTGACGCTGGGGCTGTTGTTGCCGCGAAATCCGAAAGAGAAGTTGGATTCGGAACAATCCGCTATTATAAACACGGTCGAATGGCAGCCCGATGTGGAAAAATTTGTCCTCATCCTGCTCGTGTTTGGATTGGCGTTGACAGTATTCCCCGAGTATTTTTACCTGCGCGACCAGTTCGGCTGGCGCATGAACACGATCTTCAAATTCTATTTCCAGGCATGGATATTGTGGGGGATCGTTGCGGCAGTGCTCAGCGTTTGGCTCTTCCAGTCATTGAAAAAATGGAAGGGTGTTGTCTTTCAGGTTATTTGGATCGCCTCGATGCTGGCCGGACTGGCTTATCCATCGATCATGCTGTGGTCGAAGACCGACCATTTTTCCATGAAAGATTGGACACTCAATGGAAACGCTTATATCCAGCGTTACAATGCGGATGAATATGATGCGATCACCTGGCTGCAATCCGCCCCTCTGGGCGTGGTCAGCGAAGCGATTGGAGGAAGTTACACGGATTATGCGCGCGTTTCCACCCGCTCGGGGCAACCGACCGTGCTCGGCTGGCCGGGACACGAAAGCCAGTGGCGCGGCGGTGGTGCGGAAATGGGATCGCGTTACAGCGACATCCAAACGCTGTACGAGGCGAAAACCTGGACCGAGATTCAGCCAATCATTAAAGCCTATGATATACGCTATATTTATGTGGGTGGATTGGAATATTCCTCGTACAACGTGGAAACCGGCAAGTTCGATGCGATGCTGGAACCTGTATACAATAATCAGAGCGTGACCATCTACGAAGTGCCGTCCGGCTTAGGAGATTTGCCACAGTGAACAACGAATTGACGACTTCCAAAAAGATTTCAGTCGAGTTTGTCCTGTATGCCTGCATCCTCATCATCTCCCTGGCGCTCAGGTTTGCATTACTGGATCGCACACCGCTCAACGAGGCTGAAGCAAAACTGGCAATGGAAGCCTGGAACCTGGCTCAGGGCAGGGACGTGATGATCTCGGGTCAGCCTGGATATGTTGCACTAACCGCCCCGATCTTTTATATCTTCAAAACTGGCAATTTCCTGGCTCGCTTCTGGCCAGCCTTGATCGGGTCGATGGTGGCGCTGTTGCCGTTTTTATTCCGCGAGCGATTGGGGAAGACCACTGCGCTTGTTCTGGCTGTGCTGCTGGCGCTCGACCCGTTCCTGATCAGCATGGCGCGTTCGGCCAACGGGAGCATGATTGCCCTGGTCGGTTTGCTTGCCGGGATTGGATTCTGGTATTTACGCCGTCCGGTATGGAGCGGCATATCTTTGGGATTGTCATTACTGGGCGGCGTTGATCTCTGGCCAGGGTTGATTGTATTTGCCCTGGCGCTTTTTGCCGCTCCGAAAACTCTGCGATTTATATGGGGAGCTGGGGAAGGCAATCGAAAAACTGATGTAAAGATCATGGCGATCAGCTTGGCGGTTACCGCTGGTGTGATCGGCACGGTCTTTCTCACCACTCCAGCGGGAATCAGTGCCGTTGGTTCAAGCCTGATCGAATATTTTAAGTCTTGGGGAATGCCTGCCCAAACGCCATATTATTCCGCTGCAATTATCTGGCTGATCCTTGAGATTCCCGTTCTTGTGTTTGCTGTATGGGGGTTGATTCTAGGAATCAAAAAACAAAATCCGTTAACTTCCTTCTGCGGTATCTGGACTGGACTGGCCTTGCTTTTGGCGCTGGTCAACCATTCCAGGAATCTCGAAGAGCTGTTCTGGGCGTCCGTCCCGTTGCTGGTCCTGGCGGCGACGGTAATTTCCCAGCTCATTCCGTGCATCCGGGTGGAAAGCAAGATCGTGTTTTACGCAGAGGCAGCGGCTGTGATCGCTTTATGCGTATTCTCGTTCATGAACTTTACCAACCTTGTCAATTCGAACAACATGAACCCTGAAGATCTGCGCAATCGCATTATTGGCGTGTTGCTTCCCCTCGTCCTGCTGGCTGTTGTAACCGCCTTGTTCGCCTGGGGCTGGTCTGCCGCTTCGACGCGCAAGGGTTTACTATTGGGGATCGGTGTGATCCTGCTTGCCGGGTGGATCGGTTCTGCATGGAAAGCGGCAGACCTTGGAAGCCGGCCGGAATTCGAATTTACCAGCAACCAGGGAGATGCAGTTGGCGAGAAAAACCTGCTTAAAACTGTAAGCGATCTCTCCTTATGGTCCACCAGCCAGGCGAACCGCATAGACATCCAGATTGTAAATATCGAGTCCGATTCGTTGAATTGGGCTTTGCGAAACTTCGATAATATTCGGGTTGAACAAAGTTTTAATCCGAACTTGTCTTCTTCGATCATACTCACGCCGCAAAATATTGTGATCGAATCTGAAAACGTGTACCGTGGGCAGAACATGGTATGGTTGAGCGAACCTGATTTTGCGAGCATGTCGGTGCGGGATTGGGCAAAATGGGCATTGTTTCGCACTGCCCCGCAGAAGAATACTGAATTGATCTTATGGGCGAATAATGCACTTTTCCCATGACATTTTATTTTTTAGGAGAACCAATTGACTGACCAATCATCATCCATCGTAATCGCCATTGACGGTCCTGCAGCTTCAGGAAAATCCACCCTGGCAGAAAAACTGGCCTTGCGGCTTGGATTTTTCTACTTTGACACCGGCGTCATGTACCGGGCGGTCACCCTGGCAGCCCTGGATGAGTGCGTGGATGTGAATGATGAAGAGTCGATCACCGCGTTATCCAATCGTATTCAGATCGATGTCCAACCACCCTCCAGCAAAGATGGGAGGGTGATGGACGTGCTGGTCGATGGCAGGGACATTACCTGGGAGATACGCACCCCGCGGGTCGATCAAAATGTTTCCCCTGTTTCTGCATATGCAGGTGTGAGAACGGCCATGACCGAACAACAGAGGCGGATCGGACGACGGGGAGATGTGGTGATGGTGGGGCGTGATATTGGTACCGTGGTATTCCCGGATGCTCAATACAAAATCTATCTGGATGCATCCCCTGAAGAACGCGCCTGGCGCCGATATCATGAAAAAATCGGCCGCGGAGAAACCGCCTCCTATGATGAAATCCTGGCATCCATCAAGCGCCGGGACAAGATCGATTCCACGCGGTCGGTGGCACCGCTGAAACCTGCGGCAGATGCCATCATCATCGATACGGATGGAAAAACCATAGACGAAGTAATGCAAGAAACCCTCTCGTATTTGCACATCAAACCAAAAAATGTTGGATAATTAGTTTTATATCAACCTGCCCATTTTGGGGCAGAACAACGGGACAGTTCATCAGCGCAGTTTCAGGAGGAAATCATGTGCGATACCATCGTTGCATTGGGGAACTCGACATACGACGGGAGTGTGATTTTTGGCAAAAACTCCGACCGCGAACCCAATGAGGCGCATGAAGTGGTAATCATTCCGGCAGCCCAGCATGCCGCTGGATCGATGGTCAAATGCACTTACATTGAGATCCCCCAGGTGCCGCAGACCTTTCAGGTGTTGTTGGCAAAGCCCTTTTGGATTTGGGGCGCCGAGATGGGATCGAATGAACATGGGGTAACCATTGGCAACGAAGCTGTTTTTACAAAAACCCCTTATGAAAAACGACCCGGTTTGATCGGTATGGATTTTCTGCGGCTGGCATTGGAAAGGGCAGCCACGGCAAATGAAGCTCTCGATTTGATCATTGAATTGCTTGAAAAATATGGTCAAGGTGGAAATTGCGGTTTTGCTCATCCCATGTATTACCATAACAGTTTCCTGATCTGTGATTTCGAGGATGCCTGGATTCTGGAAACCTCGGGAAAGGATTGGGCTGCTTTAAAGGTTGTTGATGTGGGCAGCATTTCGAATGCCATCACCATCGGCAATCGCTGGGATCGGGCTTCCAAAACGCTGGTTTCGAATGCGGTGAAAAATCGCTGGTGTACCTCACCGGCGGATTTTGATTTTGCCCGCTGTTACTCGGAGCCTGTGTATACGACCTTCAGCGACGCGCGGCGCAGGCAAACCTGCACCATCAACTCATTGGCCTCTGCGAAAGGCAGCATTACCCCAGGGATGATGATGGAAGTATTGCGTTCGCACACAGGCGACAGCGACCCGAATTGGTCACCGGATAAGGGAATCACCGGAGCGGACGTTTGCATGCATGCCGGTTGGGGTCCGATCCGCGGAAGCCAGACGGCAGGATCGATGGTCTCAGTTTTGAAAAAAGGAGAAAAACCGGTTCATTGGGTTACCGGAACGGCTGCCCCATGCACCTCGGTCTATAAACCTATTTGGCTGGATGCGGGGATGCCGCATACAGGTTCA
>DAOUGM010000073.1:0-69395 GCA_034428895.1 Anaerolineaceae bacterium | reverse complement strand
TTTATATTTTTCAGGATTTGTATATCTCAGCCCCAGGTCTTCCAATTCCCATTTAAACTGCCAGATGCCCAGGCGGTTGGCCAGCGGGGCAAAAATATCCAGGGTTTCCTGGGCGATGCGCCTGCGTTTCTTCTCCGGCATGTATCCCAGGGTGCGCATATTGTGCAGTCGGTCTGCCAGTTTGATCAATATGACACGGATATCCTCTCCCATGGCGAGGAAGGTTTTCCGCAGCGTTTCATTTGCCAGTTCCTTGCGGCGGTCGCGGGCAAGTTGGGAATCCAGCAGGGTTTCCTGTTCTTCCGCAGCTTTATCCGTGTTGTTTCCGAAAATTTCAGCATCGTGCTGGTCGGCGCGTGAGACGCGCGGCAGGTGAGTCAGCTTGGTGACTCCGTCGACCAGGTTGGCGACTTCATCGCCAAAATCGCGGCGGATATCTTCAAGGGTGACAGCGGTATCTTCCACGGTATCGTGCAGCAAGCCTGCGGCAACGACCACAGGCTGGACGTGCAATTCCGCCAGTAAGATGGCGACTGCAACACAATGGGAAATGTATGGCTCCCCCGACATTCTTTTCTGCCCGGTATGAGCCTCTTCTGCGTAATGGTAAGCCTGGATGATAAATTCGCGATCTACCATGGAATAATTCTCAGGGAGAACTTCCAGTAGATTTTCCAGAAAAGGCTTTACATTATCGGTGCTGATCATTTTACACTCTTAGTTGAGATAATAGTATAACATCGCGGCAGGTGAATTAGCGAACCGCTTGTAAAACATTAATAGAATTTTAATCCCGGCATCTGCTCAGGATACCGGAATGAAATTTGTTACACAGTCCTGGTGCAGCCAGTAGTTTTTACTTTAATAATTCCTGGTCTTCGAATTTGCGCGCAGGCGAGATGTAGCTCAGGGTTTCCTTATCTTCCGGGTCAGGCCTTCCAGTGACCAGGCGGGTGAGC
Source organism: Anaerolineaceae bacterium (assembly GCA_034428895.1). Classification (GTDB taxonomy): domain Bacteria; phylum Chloroflexota; class Anaerolineae; order Anaerolineales; family Anaerolineaceae; genus UBA6107. The sequence goes on along the minus strand of DAOUGM010000073.1, from coordinate 68,436 downwards.
AACTCTCCCGCGGCGGGTCCCAGCATAAATCCCTGACCGCACAGTCCAACACCGAGGAGGAAATTGGATATTTCCGGAGACCATCCGATGATGGGGAATCCATCCGGGGTCATGGGATATAAACCCCGCCAGGTACGTCGGACACGGATATTTTTTAACCGCGGCATGATTTCGATCATGCGTTTGGATACCATCGGTAGAAAATCGCTTGTCTCATGAACATCACTGCCCCAGGCGTTTGGACTGGGCGTTATGCAGAAGATGATTTGCCCGGTAATATGCTGATAAAAATAGTAATTGGAAGAACCCGGCGCCGGGCGAATATCCACGACCATGGGACCCAGAAAACGGGCAACTGCTTCAGTGATGGCTGCTTCATGGCTGTCCGGTCGAACGGCGATATTAATGCCCGCCATTCTGCCGATATCTGCGGCTTCAGGGCCGGCGGCGTTGACCACAATATCCGCCGAATATATATCAGACTGGGTTTGAACCGCAACGATCCTGTTGTGGTCGAGCGTAAAACCAATTACCGGCTCGTTGAAATGGAAATCCACACCCAGATCTCTTGCGAGAGTGAAATAAGCATGGTTTACCAGTAATGGAGAAGCACTGCCGTCGTTAGGTGAGAATGTTCCCCCAATTAATCCATCCGGGTTGAGGTCCGGGATGATCTTTAAATATGAGTCACGATCATACCAGTCGTTTTCCAAGCCGAACGATTTTTGCACCACCAGCAGATCTTTTAAGATTTTTTCCTCGCGCGGGGTATAAGCGACGAACGCATATCCGCAGCGGTCCCACTCGATATCATGACCGAATTCTTCCTTGAAATGTGAGAAAATCTCGATACTGCGCAGGCACATTCTGATCTTGGCCGGATCGGAATGAGTGGCGCGAATGCCGCCAATGGCGCGTTTATTGGATCCCTGACCCACGCTGGTAACCGATTCGAGCACCATTACCTTTAAGCCTGCCTTCGCCAGGTAATACGCTGTGGGGGCTCCCAGAGAACCTGCGCCGATTATGATGACATCGTATTTGATATTGCTGCTCATCTTAATTTTCCTCCCCGGTCTCACCAGCAAATTTTCCCAACGGAACCTCGATAAAGATGGGGCGGCGGGATGGATCGATCACTTGGTCATTCGAAACGCCTTCCTCACGGAACAAGCGTTGGATTAAGGAAGCACAGGTTTTCGCGCCGCAGGCGCCCATGCAAGCCCGGGTTACGGTCTTGATCTCGTTGATATCCCGATACCCCTTGCGGATCAAGTCGCGGATCTCACCGGCCGTGACGTGCTCGCAGCGGCAGACGATGGTGTCGTCTGCAACGTGATTTACGTACTGGAACATGGGATGCGTGATAGGGCTGGTTTGGATCCTTATTCCAGCAATCCGCGTGGCGATCTCTTTATCTGCTTCGACCTGGACGAACATGGTATGGTCGCTGGATGGAAACGCGCGCAGGTCGATGATTTCCGCTTCTCCCAAGGGATTGCCCTCGGTATCGAGAATGGTAACAAAATCGTTCTTAGCGATCACTTCACTCGAAAACTCGTAGGGAATGGACACAAAAGGTTTGTCCGGATTGGTGCGGTAATCAACCAGGGTGATGGCTAATCCGGGGCAGCCGATGACACACTTTTCACAGCCCTTGCAGCAGTAATTGTTGCCCACAAATGTGGGGATGGACCGGATGTCTTTCTTGTCCACAACGATCAAACCGTGCGGACAAAGAGATGCGCAGGGGTTGCATGGAATTTCCTGGTTGCAGTGCAAGACAGGGATCACCCCACCTTGAACATCCGGCAATGTTTCTTGATAAATATTGCCGGGCTTGGATTTGAGAATTTCGCCCGTCCGATACCATGAGGCCGGGACCGGACCGACTTCAAGACCCAGCGACCTGGCGATTTCAAACCCCTTGATCTTTCCGCTGAAGATGGCAGCCGAAGCCTCGGCAATTTCTTCGGCATCGCCCGCCACAAATGCAGGCAGGTTGAACTCAACCGCTTTGTGATAGAACTCGTTCACCGAATCCAGACCCACCGCGATGAGCACCGTATCGCACTCGAACGATTTTTCTGTACCTGGGATGGGTTTGAAATGTTCATCCACCTGGGCTATGGTTACCGATTCCACATTGTCCGTTCCATTGGCTGAAAGGATGGTGTGCGAGGTGTAGATGGGTACACCCATGCGAGCCAGTTTATCCTTGTGCACTTTATATCCGCCGCATTCCGGAAGGGCTTCCACCAGTCCCACCACACCAATTCCGGCTTGAAGTGCGTGATAACCCGCGATCAAGCCAACGTTTCCGCCACCCACAATGAATAATTTAGTGGAAGGTTGTACCAAATCGCGGTTGACCAGGGTTTGGAAAGCTCCAGCACCGAAAACGCCCGGGAGTGTATTGCCTTTGAACGCCAGGAATTTTTCACGGGCTCCTGAAGCGACCAGGATCACCTGGGGAACGACCAATACATATTCGTTCCCATTTTTCAGGATGCCCACCTTCTTGTCGCTGAAAACCGCCAGGCAGGTGCTTTGCATCCAAATTTGAGTCCCGGGGTTAGTGCGCACTTCCCTTTCCAGGCGGGTGGCGATATCGATGCCGCGCGTACCGGCGTAAACTGCATCCGTGGAGCCAAAAAAACGGTGGGTCTGCAATACAAGCTTCCCACCGAGTTTTTGCTTGTCATCCACAAGGATTGTTTCGACACCCAGTTTTCCCAATTCTATGGCGGCTGAAAGACCTGCCGGACCTCCGCCAATGATCAGCACCGGGATGTGAATTTCAGGGATGTTCTTCATCACCGGAACATCTTTTACTTCCGGCAATACGGGAAGTCCATCGTTGGGCATGACCTTCATTCCCGGCGTGACCAGTTCCATGCAGGATTTTAATGGTTTGCCGTCTGCAACGACCATGCATTGCGAGCATTGTCCATTGGCACAGAAAATTCCCAAAGGGGAATGATCTTTGTGATGGTGTCCAAAAATACGGATGCCGTTGGCAAATAAGGCTGCGGCGATGGTTTCGCCTTGTTTTGCTTTTACTGGGATTCCTTGCCAGGTAAATTCGATTTCTTCAAATTCAGGAACGGGTAAGATCGGGTGTTTCTTGATGCGGAAATTTGGCATAAAGCATCCTTGTAGAGTTCGAAGATTTTAAAAAAAATACTTCAATTTCTGAAACAACGATCCATCACTTTCGGATTCAATTTTACCAAAAGCCGCAATTAATGAATAATGAATATCTGCAAAAGTGCATCATTAGGGTGGACTTGACGTGATAAAATTAAATTCACTGATCTGAGAGTGGAGGTGGTTATGAAGAGGATCGCGGTGTTGACCAGCGGAGGAGATGCCCCGGGAATGAATGCTGCCATTCGCGCAGTGGTTCGCTCAGGAATCAGTGAAAGCTGGGAAGTTTATGGAGTACGTGGCGGCTACGAGGGATTAATTAACGGGATATTTACTCCGTTGGGTACGCGCGACGTCGGTGGAATCCTCCAACGCGGCGGAACCATTCTGGGAAGCGCCCGGTCGCAGGAATTTAAAACCGAACGCGGCCAATTGAGAGCCATCCGATCACTGAATGAAGCCGGTATTGAGGGGTTGATCGTGATTGGAGGAAACGGCTCACAAACTGGGAATTTCGCGCTGCATAAGCTGAATTTTCCTGTGGTGGGAATTGCCTCAACGATCGACAACGACCTCTTCGGATCGGATCAGACCATTGGAGTGGATACTGCTTTGAATATCGCGCTGGAGGCCATTGACAGGCTGAAAACCACGGCTTCCTCTCATCAACGGGCTTTCCTGATCGAGGTCATGGGGCGCAATTGCGGTTACCTGGCGCTGATGGCCGGCATCGCCGGCGGCGCAGAACATGTTGTGATCCCTGAAGTGGAAACCGACCCCGAGCATATCGCGGATGTACTCACCACGGCTTATGAAAAGGGCAAATCACATGCCATCGTGGTAGTCGCCGAAGGCGCACAGTATAACGCGGAAACGTTAAGTCAGTATTTTATCAAGCACAAGGAACGCCTGGGATTTGACCTGCGGGTTACCATCCTGGGTCACGTGCAACGCGGGGGAAATCCCAACGCGGTGGACCGCATTCTGGCGAGCCGCCTTGGCGTGGCTGCCGTTGAGCAAATGAAAAAGGGAAAATATGGTGTTCTGGTTGGAGAGGTGAAAGGCGATGTTGTTGCCACACCGTTGTCGAAGGTAGTGGAAACCAAAAAAGAATTGGACAAGAACCTCATTCGACTGGCAGAGATGTTGGATTAGTCTGTAACTTATCAGTAAAGCCCTGGTTCACCATTTGGGAACCAGGGCTTTTAAATTAGTCAGTGCCAGAAAATTTATTTTTTCATCCTGAGCCAGGCTTCGATGAATCCGTCCAGATCTCCGTCAAGCACGCTGGTGGCGTTTCCGACTTCGAATTCGGTGCGGTGGTCTTTCACCATTTGATAGGGGTGCAATACATAAGATCGAATCTGGCTGCCCCATTCCGCTTTTTGATAAGCGCCGCGCAGATCTGAGAGATTCTTATCCGCTGCAATCTGGGCCAGGTCGAGCAGCCGGGCGCGCAGCACACGCATGGCATTTTCCCGGTTTTGCATCTGCGAGCGTTCGTTTTGGCACGTGACCACCATGCCCGTGGGCAGATGGGTCACGCGCACTGCTGTGGCATTTTTTTGAACGTTCTGCCCACCTGCACCGGAAGATTTAAAAACCTCGATCTTTACATCATCAGGGTTGATGACCACTGTCGGATCTTCCTGAACGGCTTCGGGAAGAACTTCGACCTGGGCAAATGAGGTGTGCCGGCGATGTGCCGAATCGTAGGGTGAAAGCCTGACCAGGCGGTGAACGCCTTTTTCTGCGCGCAGGTAACCGTAGGCATACAGGCCGTTCACCGCAATGCTGACGGTTTTAATACCGGCTTCTTCCCCTTCAGTTTGATCCAAAATTTCAGTGGAAAAGCCCCTGCGTTCGCACCAGCGCAAGTACATGCGCTCCAGCATGGCTGCCCAATCCTGGGCATCGGTTCCGCCTTCGCCGGTATTGATCGTCAGCAGAGCATTTCCGCGGTCATATTTGCCCCCCAGAAGGGTGGAAAGTTCCAATTGAGAAAGCTCATTTTCGATGGAAATGGTTTCAGCAGACAGGTCAGACTGAAGAGACTCGTCTCCCAGGTCTGCGAGTTCGATGGCATCGGTGATGCGTTTTTCCAGCGTTTTCCAACGGTTAAGCTCATCCTTGAGTTCCGCGATGGATTTCATCAGAGACTGCGCCTGCTTTGGATCGTTCCAAATGGCGGGGTCTTCACTTTTTTTGGTCAATTCAGCAAGCTGGATCTCTTTTTGGGGAAGGTCAAAGACGCTCCATGAGGGAATGGATCGTGGACTGGCTGGTTTGAAGTGTGGAAATCATGTCATCCATAATAACCTCGATGAGCTTAGCTCAGTATGTTCTTCACAAATTCAGTACGGTCAAACGGCTGCAAATCTTCGGGCTTTTCACCCAGTCCGGCATAATGGATCGGCAGTCCCAATTCCTTCTGAATGGCAAAAGCCATTCCACCTCGGGCTGAGGAATCCAGCTTTGACAGGATCACACCGTTTACGTTGACTGCCTGTTGAAATGCCCGTGCCTGGTGCAGCGCGTTTTGCCCGGTAGTGGCATCGAGCACCAATAGAACGGCGTGCGGAGCGCCGGGGAGGGCTTTTCCTACCACGCGATGGACCTTTTTGAGTTCCTCCATCAGGTTGTATCGCGTGTGAAGGCGGCCGGCGGTGTCGATGAGTACAACGTCCATACTGCGCGCTATAGCCGATTGCACTGCGTCATACGCCACGGCGCCCGGGTCGCTATCCGGTTGGCCGGCAATTACCGGCAGACCCAGTCGATCCGCCCAGACCTGAAGCTGATCAATGGCGGCTGCGCGGAAAGTATCTGCGGCGGCCAGCAGGACCTTCTTTCCTTGTTTCGCGTAGATATGACCCAACTTGGCAGCTGTGGTGGTCTTGCCCGATCCGTTCACGCCAACCAGCAGAATGACGGCTGGTTTATGCGCCTCCAGGTCGAGTTCGGAATGCGGCATCAGGTGAGAGAGCAGTTCTTCTTCCAATGCCTGCTGAAGTTCGTCGGATTTGGTGATGCCGGTTTCCGAAACTTTTTGTTGAAGATTGGAAATGACCGTTTGGCTGGTTTCAACCCCAACATCCGCCTGAATCAGCAGGGCTTCCAAATTATCCCAGGTGTCGCGGTCGATCTCCGAAGCTCCCACCAAAGCGGCAATGCGCCCGAAGGTGGCTTTTCGGGTACGGTCGAGACTGGTTTTCCATTTTGAAAATAGATCGCTCATCGGTCAAAGATTATAACATGTGTTCCCGGCGCAAAACTGGCTACTGATACCTGGACGCCAATTGACCGCAGCCTGCCTGGATATCGATCCCGCGCCGCAGGCGGATGGTGCAGGGAATGCCGGAAGATTCGAGCAAGCGTTTGAATTCTTCCGCGCGTTCCCTGGTGGTTGCCTGCCCTGGGTATTCGGTGGTGGGATTTAAGGGGATGACATTGACGTGACAAAGCATCCCTTTGAGCAATACGGCAAGCTCCCGCGCATCGGCTGGTGAATCGTTGACGTCCTGGATCAATGCCCACTCAAAGGTGATGCGCCGGTTGGTGGCAGCAATATACTCTCTGCATGCTTCCATCAGATCCTTCAACGGATATTTGCGATTTATTGGAAGAAGCGAACTGCGCAGGGCGTCGTTTGCGGCATGTAGACTGATGGCCAGGTTTACCTGCCGTTTTTCAGTTGCGAATTGCCGGATCGTCGGAACCAGTCCGACTGTGGAAATGGTGAAGCGCCTGGCGCCCAGGTTGAGCCCTTTGGGATTGTTCAACCTGTCGACCGCTTCCATCACTGCCTGGTAATTGTTGAAAGGTTCCCCCATGCCCATTACCACAATATTGGTAACCGCCTTGCCGGATTTGGCCAGTTCGCGCGCATAATAGATCACCTGCTCGACGATCTCTCCGGAACTCAGGTTGCGTTTGAAACCCATTTGCCCGGTGGCGCAGAAAACGCAATTCATTGCGCAGCCGGCTTGCGAGGAAATGCATAACGTATCGCGTACATCGTAATGCATCAGCACGGCTTCGATGGCTACTCCATCCGGAAGGCGGAACAGGGTTTTCGTCGTTTCGCCATCGGAAGAAACCAGGCGGTCGATGGGAGTCAGATGAGAAAAATCGAGAACCTCCTGCAATTTCTGGCGCAGGGGTTTGGCAAGGGTGGTGATCTCTGCGGGATCGGTGGAGAATTGGGTGTATACTGCCCGCCAGATCTGATCCGCCCGGTAGGCGGGTTCTCCCAGAGACTCAAATTGTTCTTTGAGTGCGTCCAGGTCAAGGTCGAAGAAAAAAGGTTTACCGCTCATCGAACAGGTTCACCAAATCACCAAGCGTTGGTACGATAATATCCACCGGGGGTTGATGTTTTTCGGCTTCTTCACGGGTGGCGATTCCGGAAAGCACAAGCGCGGTTGGGCAGCCTAATTTTTGTCCGCCGAGAATGTCCGTTTCCAACCTGTCTCCGACGATCAAGGTTTCGGAGGGTTGGGTTCCAAGTTTTTCCAGCGCAAATTCGTACAGTGTGGAGCCGGGTTTGCCGGCGATGATCGGCGCAACATCGGTGGCGATCTCCAGCGCTCCGATGATCGCTCCCGCTCCGGGGATCAAGCCCTTGGGGGTAGGGTAGGTGCGGTCGGGATTGGTGCCGTAAAACGGCACGCCGCTGCGGATGATCAGAGTGGCTTTTTTGAGTTTTTCAAAAGTGATCGCGCGATCCATGCTGGCGATGACCGCCAGGCAGTTTTCCTCCGATTGGTGAAAACCAGCAGCTTCAAGCGCCTGTATCAAACCGTGTTCACCCACTACGTAGACCGCACCGCCGGCGGGATGTTTTTTTGACAGTAGATAGGCAACACCCATCGCGGAGTTTATGATCTGGTTTTCATTTACTTTGACTCCAAAATGGGCAAGTTTTTCCACATACTGCCGCGGAGTGCGTGTGGCGTTGTTGGTGGCAAAGACCACTTTGAGTCCCGTTCGGTCGATCTTCTGGAATATGGCAGCCAGGTCGCCGATGGCAACAGACTCGCGCCAGAGCACGCCGTCCATATCCAGGATGAGGGACTTGATATTTTTCAGAATGCGGATGTCCATCATACCTCAATAAACGAGCCGGATGGCTTCAAGCAATCCGGCTCGCAATCGTTCGATCAACCTATTGCTGAGGTGGAGTGAGAACCTGGTCGACCAGTCCGTACTCCACAGCTGCCTGGGCATCGAGGTAGAAGTTGCGGTCGGTATCGTGTTCGATCACTTCGATTTTTTGCCCGGTGGATTCAGCCAGGATGTTCATCAGGCGGGATTTCAAGCGTAAAATTTCGCGTGCCTGGATCTCGATATCGGATGCCTGTCCTTCCGCACCGCCCAAAGGCTGATGCATATGGATGGTGGCGTGCGGCAGGGCATATCGTTTCCCTTTGGACCCTGCGGCGAGGAGAACGGTACCAAAGGAAGCCGTCACACCGACCGCGACGGTGCTGATCTTGTTGGGGATCATCTTCATGGTATCGTAGATGGCCAGGCCGGAGTAGATTTGCCCGCCGGGAGAGTTGATATACATCTGGATATCTGCATCGGGATCTTCACGGCTGAGTACCAGTAATTGGGCAACCACTGCGTTGGCGACCTGGTCGTCGATGGCAGTTCCGACAAAAATGATCCTCTCTCTAAAAAGAAGCGAGTAGATATCATAAGCCCGTTCGCCGCGTCCGGAAGACTCGATCACCATCGGGATCACATTTTTATAATCAGGGATTTTCATATTACCTCCTTTTAAAATCCACTACATTCCTGTTATTCCGCAGGTTCACTGACCTTTTTACTCTTTTTGGTTTTTGAAGGAGCCTTTTCGGTTTCTGCAGATGCTGCTGCGGTTTCAGATTTTACAGCTTTTTTGGCAGGCGTTTTTGCCTTGGCGGGTTTGACCTCTTCAGTTGGTGTTTCGCTGGAGGTTTCTTCCGCTTTACCCGTGGCAATTTCCTTCAAGCGGTTGAACACGTTGCGGTTCAGCACCCGGTTGGCAGCCTGCATGGTGAGCGCGTTGGTCACCCGCTCCGATTTCAACTGTTTTTCCAGTTTCTTCGGGTCTGTGGTGGTGGAAATTTGATTGAGCATGCTGGTAACTTCGGTCTGCAAATCCTCTTTGCCGATCTGGATCTTTTCAGCACGTGAGAGTTCATCCAAGACCAAGGCTTGTTCCAAGCGTTTTTTGGCAGCCGGTTTGATCTCTTCTTCCATCCAGGCGTCTTTTTCTTTTTTGATGGTCTTCAAGTAGGCGTCCAGTTCCATGTGCTGCTGGGAAAGGTCGCGGGTAATATCCTCGACAACGTGTTCCATCTCATGTTCCAGTACCTGTGGGGGATATTTAATGGTAGCCTGTGAAGTAACATCCTGCAAAAGGCCTTCGAAATAATCCTGATCGTATTCGGCATTGTACCTGTCTTCGATCTGGGTTTTGACCGCCTCTTTCAACTGATCATAAGTTTCGTATTCACCGAACATCTTGGCAAATTCATCGTTCAATTCGGGCAGGGTGAGGTGCTTGACACTCTCCAGCGTGACATCGAATACAACCTTCTTGCCCTGCAATTTCTCGTACTTGGAATCCTTAGGGTAGGTGTATTCGATCTTTTTGGTTTCATTGGCTGCAAGACCGATCAGGGCATCACCAAAGCCGGAATACGGAAAACCATTCTCGTCCGGGTCATTCTCACCAATGACAAGCTGAAGCGGAGAATCTTTAAGAAGTTCGGCTTTCTCGCCTTCTGCCGGGTTTTGAATTTCGGCATTGATCTTGACATAGACCAGATCATCCTTGCCGGCGGGGCGATCTACTGGTTCCGCGGTGGCGTAGGTGCGCTGCAGGCGTTGAATGAATTCATCGACCTCGGTCTTTTTGATCGGCTTGGGGGAATATTCCTTGCGAATCTCGCGGTATTTCCCCAGATCCACCGTTGGTTCGAGGGGGACAATAAAGGTAAATTTGAGGGGATCTTCCTTGGATATATCTTCCAGGGTGCCGGGAGCCGCTGGATTGATTTTGGCTTCATCCAGGATCTTCGGGTATACATCTTCCACCATTAATTCAATGGCTTCTTCTTCAATGGCCGGTTCGCCGTAGAGCCTGGAAACCACGTCATATGGTGCCTTGCCAGGGCGAAAACCGGGAATTTTGGCCTTGCCGGCAATTTTTCGTGCAGCCTGCTTCTTGTATTTATCGAGGGAATTGGCTTCAAATTCAGCCACAACCTTCAATTGATGATCGTCACGAGCTTCGGTATTAATTTTCAATGTCTTAATCCTTCAATACAAAAATAATTGGTGGGGAAAGAGGGACTTGAACCCTCACGCCTCTCGGCACATGATCCTAAGTCATGCCTGTCTGCCAATTCCAGCATTTCCCCGAATGCGAGGGAATTATAAACTTAAGGGGTATTCAAGTCAATAAAGGATATAATATGAACTTTGTTAGAATTTTCCAAGCAAGGAGACCTTCATATTGGCCACTATTTATTCACCTGATAGCGCCGGCAAAGAGAGAACGCGGTTGTCCAAGACCATTGTCCTGGCGCTGAGAGAACTGATGAAGCAGACGGAGCCCAACCAGACGACCAAAGACCTGACCGCTTATGTGGTTCTGGCTTTGGAAGAGATCGCAGGGAACATCGATACTTCTGTGGAAGCCTGGGAAAAGCGGGGATACTGGGTGAAAGCCGATAAATTCCGGCTGGAATGGGAATGGGCGGGGATCACGGCAGGAAAATTGCGTACAGCATTGGAAAACGAAGACTGGGGGACTGTTGCAATGGCTGCCGCCAGGATCGCACAAAAACTGAACAAGGTCACCATCCCGGAACGCCACCGCCTGGGAACTCCCTGGGTGGGGGCGTCCGCTCACCTTCTCCGTAAATAGAAAAACCGCTTCCGAATTTCGGAAGCGGTTTTTGAACATACTGGACTATTTCTTTTTCAAAATGATCCTGGCGTCGGCAACTTTCAAGCCTTCACCTTCGGCGTATACCAGAACAGGATTGGCATCGGATTCTGCGAGCTCATCCTTGAGATCGAGGATCATGCTGGAGTATTTGACCACAGTATCAGCCAACGCTTTACGGTCGCGCGGAGCTTCGCCTCTGGCGCCTGCCAGAATTTTTGCTCCCTTGATCTCGCCGATCATTTCCTCTGCTTCTGCAGAGGTGACAGGTGTCACGCGGAAGGTCACGTCCTTGAGGACTTCAACAAAGATACCGCCCAGACCGAACATGATGGTCGGTCCGAAGGTGGGATCATTAACTGAGCCGAGGATGGTCTCAGTTCCCCAGGGAGCCATTTCCTGGACAGCAATACCGTGGATATCGGCGTCGGCTTTGTAGGCTTTGGCATTCTTCATAATGGTGTTGAATGCCTCACGAGCTCCAGCTTCGTCCTTGATATTGACTTTCACACCGCCGGCATCGGATTTATGGAGGATATCGGGGGAGACGATCTTCATGACGATGGGATAACCGATCTTCTTGGCGATGGCGATGGATTCCTCTTCCGTTTTGGCAAGTCCGATCTTGGTCGTCGGCATGCCGTATGCTTCAAAGACGCCCTTTGCTTCGATCTCGGTCAGGGATGTGCGTCCATCCTTGCGTGCCTTGTCGATGATTGCCAGTGCAGTCTTCATGGCTTTGGTGTTCGGCTTGGTGGAAACGTGGTTCTTTTGTTCCTGAAGCAGGGCATATTCGCGCAGGGCAGCGATAACATTCACAGCCACATCCGGGGCGAAGAATGCGGGGATTCCATGTTCGTTCAGCCAGGCAATGGCATCATCTGATTTCTCGCCGCCGACGAAGGAAACGGTCACGGGTTTATTCTTCACTTTGCTGTCATCGATCGCCCGTTTGATGCTCTCGGCGATTTCAGGCGGGTTGGTGATCGAGGTTTCGCAATAAAGAATTACCAAACCGTCTGTCCATTTGTTGGAAATGGCGAATTTTACAGTTTCGTAATACCAGTCATTGCCAGCCATCCCGGTCATATCAACGGGGTTCTTGGCTGAACCGAATTCTGGCATATGTTTCTTCATCTCGGCCTGAACGTCTTCGGGGGCGAACTTCAAAGGCACGCCAAAGCGTTCTGCAGCATCGGTGGCAAGAACACCAACCCCACCACCGTTGGTGAGCACGAGCAGGTTATCCCCTTTCATCGGAGGCTGGGAGGACAAGCCCAGTGTGCGGTCGAACAGGTTATCGAGGTCGGTAGCCTGGATCACACCTGCCTGTTTGAAGGCAGATCCATAGACTTTGGCAGCACCGGCAAGGGAACCGGTGTGGGATGCGGCTGCCGCAGCACCGTGGGCGGAAACGCCTGATTTCAGGGCAATGATGGGTTTCTTGGAATTCTTGGCTGCATCGATGAATCTGCGTCCGTTCTTGAGCCCTTCGATGTAGAGGCAAACGCAGGAAGTGTCATCATCGTCGTCGAACCATTCGATGAGATCGGCAAAATCAACATCAGCCATGTTGCCGATGGAGATGAGTTTGTCGAAACCAACCTTGCGCGTCCAGGTGGCCATCGCCAACGCAATCAGCAGGGCACCGGATTGGGAAATCAATGAGGCCTTGCCGGGGAGAGGGAGGCTGGGACAGAAAGAACCGTTGAATTTATCGGAGTTTGAAAGGGAACCTACGATGTTGGGTCCAAGAACGCGCATACCGTAGCGGCGCGCGATTTCAACAACCTGGTCTTCCAGGTCTTTGCGGCCGACTTCGCTGAAACCGGAGGTGATGACGATCAATCCTTTGATGCCTTTTTTTCCGCATTCTTCGGTGACTTCGGGCATCACTTTGGCAGGTACGCACATGATGGCTGAGTCGATATTTCCCGGGACATCCTGAACCTCAGCATAACATTTAATGCCCAGAATTTCACTTTCTTTTTGGTTGATCGGGTAGATCTTGCCCTTATACCCATCTTTGAGCAGGTTCTTGATGACAGAATAACCGATCTTACCCGGTGTAGCAGATGCCCCGATCACCGCTACTGATGTTGGTCTGAGCATCTTATTGAGTACTTTCTTGTCCACAGCTGTTCCTCCTAAGGGTGTATTTAACCAGATTAGGTTTTATGGCAGGTATACAATAGATAATGTCAGTACACCTAAAAGTAACACTTTCATTGTATACACTTTTTCCAAAACAAAAGTACTGAAATCAATGACAATTCGTCATAAGTTGAAATTGCCACTGGAGAAGAGAAAATCATGGATATCGTCGGTGATCAAATACAACACAAGGATGTAATCAACACAATTATACACGCTGCTCTTGACGCGGCTGATCCATATCAATCTGTCAAACGGAATGTTTCGGCTGTTTCCGATGAGTTGGTGGTAGCTGGGAAGCATTACCCGCTGACTGCATCGTCGAAGGTGGTTCTGGTGGGTTTGGGCAAGGCTGCTCCATTAATGGTTACTGGCGCATTGGAAAAAATTGGCCCCAGGGTCACTCAAAGCCTGTGCGTTACCAAACATCTGCCTGAGAATCCATCAGGTTGGGGCAAGGTTACCACAATCATTGGCAATCATCCTGTTCCCGGAGAAGGAAGTATGCAAGGAGGTAAGGCAATCCAGGCGGCAGTAACACGATTGATGGCTGAGGATGTAGTTATCCTGCTGCTTTCGGGAGGTGGATCCTCCCTGGCTACGATTCCGGCGGAGGGCATCGAAATATCCGGCTTGCAAAGTCTCACAAATACTCTCCTTCGATCTGGAGCCACGATCAACGAGATGAATTGTGTGCGCAAACACCTGGACCTGCTCAAAGGAGGGGGATTGCTTAAAATGTCGTCCCCCGCCAGGGTGGCTGCGTTGATCCTTTCGGATGTGGTTGGCAGCCCGCTGGATGTCATTGCCTCGGGTCCCACCGTGCCTGATCCAACAACTTTTGAACAGGCATTGAGCATTGTGGAAAGTGCCCGATTGTCAGGTTCGATTCCGCATTCGATCATTGAGTATTTGCAGCAGGGCAGACGGGGAGAAATTCCCGAGACGGTAAAACCGGATGATCCTATTACCGGGGGGCTGCATAACATCATCATCGGCAGTAACTCAGCCTCCTGCCTGGCTGCGGTTTCCAAGGCAAGAGAATTGGGATTGGATGCCAAACTGGTTTCAACTGAGTTAATTGGGGAGGCGCGCCTGGCGGGAGAATTCCTTGCCGACCAGGCCAGGATTTTTTCAACCCTTATGCGACCGTTTCTGCGGGTTTACGGCGGTGAAACCACGGTAACCGTGAAGGGAATTGGTGTGGGAGGGAGAAACCTGGAAACTGCACTGGCTGCCGCGGAGGGTTTGCGGGAGTTGGAGGGGATCGCGTTGGTTACATTGGCGATGGACGGCGAGGATGGGCCTTCCGGAGCGGCAGGTGCGGTGGTGACTTGCGAAACGATCGGGAAAGCCCGGTCCATGGGAATCGATGCAGCAGATCATCTACGGCGCAATGATTCGTATTCCTTTTTTCAAAAAGTGGGCGGATTGTTGATCACGGGCTCGACAGGCACCAACGTGAACGACATTAATTTCATTTTTGGGTTTTAAAATTTCAACCCCCGCAATCGGGGGTTGAGTAAGTTTATGCGTATCGTGCCTTGATGGATGGGATCAGGTAGTCATCGAAAGCTCTCTTTTCGTCGTAATCGGGTTTCCATCCCCAGTCACGAGCGGCTGCGCTGTCATCCACGTCCGCCGGCCAGCTATCCACGATATTTTGCCGGGCGGGATGCGGTTCAAAGGTCACAATTGCGTTTGGAAATGCCGCTTTTACCTTATGGTAAAAATCTTCGGCGGTGGGATTAAAACTGGTGACATTGTACACCAGCTGTTTCAAATTCTCACGCGGTGCGCTTTCGAGTTCCAATAGAGACTTGACCGCATCCGGCATGACCATGAAGGGCAGGCGGGAATCAGGGCGCACAAAACAGGCGTAGGGTTTCCCCTGGGCGGCATAATGCAGCATTTCCGGTCCGTAGTCGCTGGTTCCGCCGGTGGGTAACGTGACCGAACTGATCAAACCCGGAAAACGCAAACAGCGAAAATCAACCGTATTCTTTACCTCATCCGCTGCCAACTGGCGGTAATGGCGGCTGTAATACCTGCCCAGGTGTTCACAATACAACTTATTGCAGCCGTACATCGTGGTTGGAGAACACCAATCCCCTTCTTTGACCTTTCCGGCCTTATTTTTTAACTCGACACATGGAAGACCGTATGCAGCGATGGAACTGGGATAAAGGAATTTGACGGGGCGGCCTTGCCAGGAAGATTGTTCAACTGCAAGGCGCAGGAGATTGAGCGTCCCTTCAACATTGACGCGATGGGCTGTTTCCGGGTTGTATTCGGCTTTGGTGGAGAGGATGGATGCCAGGTGATAGATTGAACGAATATCGAACTCGGATACCAGGCGTCCAAGCAGCAGATTATCAAGAATGTCGCCTTGAATGAAGCGCTCGCAGTATGGGACCAGACTTTCATCAAGCGGTTGAACATCCACGGCGATGATGCGGGCTCGACCGGTTGCTCCGAGATGGGAGATCAGTCCATGACCGATTTCACCATTTGCTCCTGTGATTAAAACAACTTCTTTGCGCATAACATTCTCCAAGGTATTCCAGGATGAATTATTGTCGGTATTGATTATATATAAAAAAAGTTCTGGATGTTCTCCAGAACTTTTTGAGTATTACTATTAGGCTGTAGCCTGATCCTTGTGGAACCAGGTTTTCCATTCCTTCTTTTCCCACACGACGAGCAATGGGGCGGCGATGAAGATGGAGGAATAGGTACCGCTCAACAAGCCTACCAGCAAGATCACGGAGAATTCGCGCAGGGTGACGCCACCGAACAAGGCCAGTGCCAGCAGCAGGAATTCAACGGTCATCAACTGGGTGTTAATGGAGCGCTGCAAGGTCTGGACGATGGAATGATTGGCGAGCTTCTCGAAATCCAATTTACGGTAGATGCCGCTGTTCTCGCGAATGCGGTCAAATACAACGATCTTGTCCTGTACGGAAAAGCCAACTACGGTGAGCAGCGCGGTCAGATAGAGGGAATCCACCTGCCAGCCAAAGAATTTGGCGCCATATCCGGTCAAGGCAAGCACCAGGAGCACATCGTGAATCATAGCGATGATGGCGCAAACGCCGTAACGGAAGGCATGCGGAACCTTGCGGAATGCGAACCAGATATAAAGGACAACCGCAAGCGCTGCCAGACCGACAGCCTGGATGGCACGTTGAGTAACACCCTTGCCGATTGACGGTCCAACAGTATCAGCCTTGAGGATTATGACCTCGCTACTGGCAGTCGTTTTTAATTCATCCAGAATGGTGGTTTTCAAATCCTCAGACAATGCTGACGAACGAAGAATCAAGGATCCTTGACTGGTGGATTGAACCTGAAGGTCTTTGATACCATTCTGATCATAGATTTGCTTGATGACTTCGGTGTCGGGCATTTGCCCGTTTTGGAACTGGATTTCAAGCAATGTTCCGCCTTTGAAATCGATCGATAAGGGCATGCCGTTGACTGCCAGCATGATCAAACCGGGAACAATGATCAGCAAGGAAAGGGCAAAGAAAAAGTATCGTTTACCAAGAATATTAAGCATTGGACATCCTCCTACGCGCCGAACCACTTTTGATGACGTTCGGGTTTAATAAAGTCGATCACAATGCTCAGGAAGGTGCGTGTGACGACAACTGCGGTAAAGAGCGAAACGCCCACGCCAAGTGCAAGGGTCAGGGCAAAACCTTTAACAATTGTGGCGCCGAACGTTGAACCAAACCAGAACAGAATGATGCTTGTAATAATGGTGGCAATGTTCGAATCACGAATCGAAGGCCATGCGCGTTTGAAACCCAATTCCACGGCTTGCTTCAATGTGCGCCCGTTGCGGAGTTCTTCCTTGAGTCTTTCGAAGATCAGGATGTTGGCATCGAGGGCGCTGCCAGTGGAAAGCAGGAAGCCTGCAATGGAAGGCAGAGTTAATGTTACGGGGATCAGCTTGAATAAGGCGAAGGTCAGTCCGCCGTAGATCGCAACCGCAAGAACTGCCACAGCGCCGGGCAGCCGGTAGTAGATCAGCATGAACAGGGCAACGATGATGAAACCGATAAGTCCGGCAACCAGACTTTTCTGCAAAGAATCCGCGCCCAGGGAGGGACCAACAACACGGCTTTCCACAACTTCCACAGGAACGGCGAGACGTCCGTAACGCAAGGTAACGGCCAGGTTATTGGCTGATTCAGAAGTGAAATTGCCAGTGATCAGGCCGCTTCCTTCAGTGATGGCGGTGCTGATCTGCGGGGTGGAAATCACTTTTTTATCAAGCACAATGGTGAGGATCTTGCCAACGTTGGCAGAGGTGTGTTCTTTGAAAATTTTGGCGCCTTTATCTGTCAATTGAAAGGCCACCGAAAAACCGCCGCCGCTTTGATTGGCTTCCACATTCACCGAAGCGATGTCGACGCCGGTCATCACCGTGTGCCATACTGTTGATGCTGTTCCATCCGCTGCAGCGGTGGCTTCAGGTGCGGCTGTTGGCGCGGCAGTGGCTTCCGAAGTAGCGCTTGGAGCGGCAATTTCACCAGTGTAGTCGGTGAGAATCTCGGTTCCAACAGGCAGCGCGGTATCGCCCGTATCGACGAATTCGAGCAAACCGGTCTGCTTGACTGAAGCAATGACATCTTCCGTGTTGGTCAAACCGGGAAACTCGCCCAGGATGTATTTCTCACCTGCGACTTGAAAGAGAACCTCGCTAACGCCCAATCCGTTGGCGCGATTCTCGAGGATCTTGGATGTATCCTCCAGATCCTGCCGGGTGGCAGTAACACCTGCCTGCGGGCTGAGCAGAACCTGCATACCACCGCGCAGATCGAGTCCCAGGACAGGGTTTAATGTGCGTTCGAATTGACCAATTTTGATTCCGGGCTGCCCTTCAGCACGTGGAAGATCCACCCAGATGATGGCAGCTACAAGAATGAGGATCAGTATCAGGTTTACATATCGACGATCCATAAATTGTTCGACCTCCGATGAAATCAAAATCCAGCCGTAGCTGGCGTGAACTTGTGAATTATACCTTATTAAATATTCTGGTGGATATGGGGTTATTCCACGTCATTACGTACGAAGAGATCGATTTCTTGAATCACCTTCTCGATCAGTTGCTGGGGTGTGAGTTCGTCGGTCTTGATGCGGATGTGAGCGTTTTCGATCGCATTGCGCATGCGGTAAAGCTGCTGTTCATATTCTTCACGCGTCCAATTGAGGGCTTTACGTGTGATCGTTGTTTCATATGATGCTTCCAAGTAGATGAGAATGTCAGGGTGGGTCAAACGCTTCCACATGTCGGGCACATAAGAATGCTCCTGGGCAATGTGCCGGCAATTGAACCCAAGCTCGGATAAACCATTTTTAAGGGTGGTTTTCCCCGAAGCGCACACACCGACGATTCCGATCAGAGCCTTTTTTGGGTCATTGGGCATTTTAAGAAACCAACGAGGGGGTGGCTCCTCGTTGTGTTTGTTTGTTCATCGTATTCAGCGTTCAAAGATACTCTCTACCGGAAAGCGTACGCTCATGCGCCTGATTTGATCACCCTCAACGGGTATGGATCGCAGGACGACCACGCTCATATCATCGTTCGGGCGGTTATTATCAAGCCGCATCGCCTGGCCGAGGATCGTATCGGCAATTTCCTGTGATGTGGGTTCCTGTTCTTCAAGCATGGCTTGCAGCAACGTGCAAATGTCGAAAGGCTGACCTGAACGTTCCCCGGCAAACTTGATTCCGTCGGAGTAAATGACTACGGTGATGTTGCTTTCAAGTGGAAATTCAGTGATCTCAGGCCGTATATTACGGGAAGTTCCTATGGAAGGTGTATCTGTTGTGATACATTCGATCTGATCGCCGCGCGCAATGAAAACCGGGGTGGGATTGTTGCGGGTGATGACGACCGTGCCCGTTTGCAAATCAGCAGATAATATGTTCAGGCTTGCAGTGACTTTTCCGTTTCGTTCCTTATAAAGAATGTCCGAAGCCGCACGTGCAGCCGCTCCGTCACGAACACCGTCAGCAAGCAGGCTGATGACTTTATCCACCACCATGGTGGATACTGCCTTCGCACCGCGTCCGGATGTTTGACCGTCTGCCAGCACGACCGAGACGCCGCCGTGCGGGCGCTCAATGATTTCAGTGGTATCCCCGCTCTCCGATACGGCATATTTGTTAGTCTTGGCGACAGCGATATTAATTTCCATAAGGAGATTTTACAACAAAAATCCATTTTCTTTCAATGTTGCATTTTATATCGAGGTTCGAGATCTGGAACATGAATCCAACTTTGTTTCAAAAGGTTGACGGCAGCGGGGGATTTATGTATAATCCATCAGCCTGTCAAATCATGACGGGTAGGATTTTTTGACAGGAGTATTAAAATGGTTCCTCTTCCAAAACGTAAGCTTTCCAAAGGCAGACGCGACCGCCGCCGCGCCCAGGATGCACTTGAAACCGCCAACCTGGTGCAGTGCAGCAATTGCGGCGAAATGCGGCTTCCCCATACTGTTTGCCCCAATTGCGGGCAATACCAGGGCAGGGAAGTTCTGCATGTCGAAAAAGAAGCCAAGAAAAAGTAATTAATACCAGACCCGATGTAAAAATAGAAAAACGGACCGATGTCCGTTTTTTCGATTAATTACCAAACTGGATATTATTCTTCGAATGATTCTTCTTCACCAGTATCGGGTGAAGAAGCCTGGTACTGAATAAAGCGTGCAGTCAACCTTCCGGGGATCAACCCCTGGATGAAAACGCCTTTGCGCAAATGCTCGATCCGAACGACCTGTCCCTGCTCATGGAAGAGGGAGATCAGCTGCCCCTCCGTGTACGGGATCTGGACTGAAATTTCGGTGTAGTTTTCATAAAGTTCCGTCTCCACCAATCTCAGCAGATCTGAAATTCCACTGCCGGTCAATGCGGAAATCCCAACCGCCCGCGGGAAGCCAGATAAACGCTCACTGGTCAGTTCAGGCTGCGGCAGCTGATCGATCTTGTTAAGCGCGATCACTGTGGGGATATGGTCGGCGCCGATTTCCTTCAACGTTTCCTCCACAGATTTGGCCTGCTCCATCACATTGGGATGGGTGATATCCACTACATGTACCAGAAGGTCGGCTTCGCTGATCTCTTCCAGTGTGGCTTGAAATGCGGCGATCAACTGAGTGGGTAATTTTTGAATAAAACCAACCGTGTCCGTGATCAATGCCTGGTGACCGCCGGGGAGCTCAACCTTGCGGGTGGTCGGGTCGAGCGTGGCGAAAAGCTGGTCTGCCACGAGGACCTCGGCATGCGCAAGGCGGTTGAGCAGGGTGGATTTTCCTGCATTCGTATAGCCCACAATCGATATCAATGGAATCCGGGAACGCTTGCGCTGCGAGTGGTAACGCTGACGGTGCGCGCGTACTTTTTCCAGTTCCTTCTTGAGGAAGGTGATGCGCTTTCTGATTTCCCGGCGGTCGACTTCGAGCTGCGTTTCACCTGGACCGCGCAAGCCAACGCCGCCAACCGAACCTGTCCGGCCTCCTCCTCCGCCTGCCTGGCGTGCCAGGTGTGTCCAGGCTCGCGTTAGCCTGGGGAGCCGATACTCATACTGGGCAAGAGCAACCTGTAAAATGCCTTCGCTGGTACGCGCGTGCTGGGCGAAAATGTCCAGGATCAACGCCGTGCGGTCGATCACACGCACGTGCGAACCGAAACTTTCTTCGAGTTCTCGTTGGTGGCGCGGAGAGAGTTCACTGTCGAAAATGATGATATCCGCCATTGTCTCTTCGGCAAGGAGCGCAATTTCTTCAACTTTGCCGGAACCAATGAAAGTGGCGGGGTTGGGAGTGTCCAACTTCTGGGTTGCTTCTCCAACGATCTCAAGATCGGCGGTTTCAGCCAGCCGCTCCAACTCGGCAAGCGAATCCTCAAGCGAAATGAGTGGTGTTTCACTGCGAAATTCAACACCTACCAGGAAGGCTTTTTCACGCGGGGGAGTGGTGGCAACTGGCGTTTTCGACATGGGTTAATGTTTCCAATTCACCAGGCGGTCCATGGCTTCCTTGATGCGCGGAGTTGAGGTACCCAGGCTGACGCGCAGGAAACCCTCTCCATGTTTGCCATAAACAATCCCTGGAGTGGTGCTCACACCTGTTTCGTCCAGTAACCTGGAGCAAAAAGCGATGGAGTCGGTCTCACCCTTGGGCAGGTGCGCCCAAACATAGATGGCTGCTCTGGGAATATCCAGCGTGAGTCCGGCGCTACGCAATCCTTCCACCACCAGGTCGCGCCGTTCCTTGTAGACCAGGTTACGCTCTTCCAGCCACCCCTGGTCGCCGGTGAGGGCTGTCACCCCGGCCGAAAAGATCGGGCTAAAGGTGGAGGTATCCATCTGGCTCTTGTAGGTGAAGAGATAATCGATCACATCCGGGTTGCCCGCCGCCATGCCCAGGCGCCAACCGGCCATGTTGTACGTCTTGGAAAGCGAATTGAATTCGACAGCAACATCCTTGGCTCCTGGGACTTGCAGGATGCTTGGTGCGTGGTATCCATCGAAGCAGATATCCACATAGGGTGCGTCATGTGCAATGAGTATCTTGTGTTTGCGCGCAAAGGAAACCACTTCTTCGAAAAATTGCATACTGGCAATTGCACCAGTCGGGTTGTTGGGGTAATTCAACCAGAGGATCTTGGCACGTTCCAGTACATCTGCTGGAAAGGCGTCCAGATCGGGCAAAAATTGATTTTCAGCCAGCAAAGGAAAATGCACAACCTCGCCGCCGGCGATAATACCGCTGGCGCTGTACACCGGGTACCCGGGATCAGGAACGAGGGCCACATCACCGGGATTCAATATCACCTGGCTGAGATTGAAAAGGCCTTCTTTGGATCCGATCAAGCCGACGACTTCGGTATTTGGGTCGAGATTGACCTCGAAACGATCGAGATAATATTCAGCCACTGCCTGCTTGAAGGCGGGGGTTCCGCCGATGGGGGAATATCCGTGCGTGTCCGGTCTTTTGCTGTTTTTGATCAACTCGTCTATGATGAAATCGGCGGGCGGCAGATCGGGTGATCCCATGTCGATGCGAATCACATCCGTCCCCTGTTTTTTCATTTGTGCGATCTTTTTTCCCAGTGAAGCAAAAAAATACGGCTCAAAAGATGAAATCCGGTGAGCAGGTGGGATGAACGCGGAAGTTTTGTTCATTATTATTGAGACCTCGGTTTGAGATGTTGGTGTATAGACTAAGTTTACGACAGGCATGAAAAAATGCCAAATGATTTTATCTTTCCAGCCAGGTGAGTAAAGTCACGCCGATGATTTCCAAACTGCGGGCAGAGACTTTGTCTACCGTATCTTCGCTGGTGTGCCAAAAGGGATATTCGATGTCGATGATGTCGACGGCTGGAATACCAGCATCGAGAAAAGGTAAATGGTCATCAATTATGGAATATTTTTCTTCATCGATGAAGGAGTCCGAGTATCCCAATCTCTTGGCGGTTTGCCAGATTTCGGCGGTCAGCGCGGGATCGGACGCCTTTTCCCTGAAGATATGAAGATCGACATCACCGATCATATCGATCACCACAACCGCATTAGGTTTGCCGTTCAAGGTCTCGACAAATGCGCGCGACCCAAGGATCCAATCCCAACCCTCCAACTCGCCCTGGTCTTCGGCATCAAAAAAAACCAGCCAGATTTCCTTGTCATTGTCCTTTGGCAGAACTCTGGCAAGTTCCAACAAAACTGCCACTCCAGATGCACCATCATTGGCGCCTAATACAGGTTGGGATGCCAGGATTGGATCGACATCCTGGTCGGCCAGAAGGCGGCTGTCATAATGCGCACTGAGAATGACCCATTGCGCACCGCTTCCGCGCCGGGCAATGATATTGCGAATGGGGTGTCCCATTTTCTCAGCAGTTTGTATTTCAGTCTTCCACCCCGCTTTTTCAAGTTCAGTCACGATGTACTCGATAGCTGAAGCGTGTGCTTTTGAACCTGGCGTGCGCGGACCCAGGTCTGTTTGTGCCTGTACATCCTGGTAAGCCCGCTCAGGATCAAAGGCATTTTCCTGGGTCAATGATGATTGCAAGGATAGTACAAGCCCAACAGCAACAACAGCGATCAAAACGATCAACAAGAACGATATGATCAGGCGGCTTTTATTCATAACTGGTGACCTTCCAGGTGATTTTCATTCATATAATGATGCAGCGATCTTGATGCCCGTGTTGCATAGGCAAGCCCTTTTTCCGGCTTGGTTTGACGCCTGTGTTCCAGAGGAGGGAGCAATCCAAATATGGCTTTCATTGGTTGAAAATGACTGGGATCGGCACAGGCAATGTAATGATGAAGCGCTCCGATCATTGTGTCGACTGGAAATGTGAGCAATGGCAGACCTCGTATTTGCCGCGCTGCATTGATGCCAGCCAGCAAACCCGAGGCGATATTTCCTGTATAACCTTCAATCCCTGCAATTTGGCCGGCAAAGAACAGGTCAGGGCGCTCCCTGGTTTGCAGGGTTGGCATCAGTATTCTTGGGGAGGATATGTAGGTATTGCGGTGCATTTGTCCAAAGCGGGCAAACTCGGCCTTGGCCAAGGCAGGGATCAAATGTAAGACACGTTCCTGTTCGGAATATTTCAAATTGGTTTGGAAGCCAACCACATTGTAAAGTGTATTGGCAAGGTCATCCTGGCGCAACTGGAGAACAGCAAATGGGTGGCTGTCATCGCGCGGATCGCGCAACCCGACCGGGCGTAAAGGTCCAAAAGTCAGTGCCTGTGGATTGCGGGCTGCTAGAACTTCGATGGGAAGGCAGGCTTCGAAAAAGGGACTGGCACCAGCTTTCACTCCTTTACGGACAGAAGCATCCACTGCATCAAGCGCTGTCACCTCGGCGTGCAGCAACTCGGTTAAAAAGACTTCATATTCTGCTTCAGTCAACGGGCAGTTGATGTAATCGCCGTCCGCAGTCTCATCCTGCTCATAACGCGAACCCCGGAAAGCCAGGGACATGTCGATGCTCTCCAGTGTGACGATGGGGGCGAGGGCATCGAAAAAGAATACAAAATCCTCGCCAAGCACGCGGTTGATATCAGCAGCAAGGGGTTCCGAAGTCAAAGGTCCGGTGGCGATGATAGCAGGTGAGTTGGGAATGCATTTGACCTCCTGGCGGAATATCTCGATACTCGGGTGACTTTGAAGCCGTTCTTCGACAGTTTTCGAAAACCCGGCACGATCCACGGCAATTGCTCTGCCAGCCGGAAGGGCATTTTCTTCAGCGCACTCGAGAACAAGGGAATTTAATGTGCGGAGTTCGCATTTCAGCAAACCGGCCGCGCTGGTGCGCACATTCGATCCCAAAGAGTTGGAGCACACCAGTTCTGCAAGATTACATGTTTTATGCACTCCGGTGGACACGAACGGGCGCATTTCATACAGGGCTACATGAATTCCCGCATTGGCAGCCTGCCACGCCGCCTCGCATCCCGCCAAACCGCCGCCGACGATGGTCAGATCTGCCATTTTTTCCTCGAAATCATTCTATTATTTTACCTGAAAAGACCTGGCATAAAACTTGCACTAATTATTAAAATTCGCTATACTCATCTCAAGATAGAGGCCGCCCATGTTCCAGGTACAACGTCAATCCATCCGTCCACTTACCACTGCTCATCTTGCACAGACCATGACCTTGTTATCGCTGACTGCGGATGAACTGAAACAGGAAATCGATTCCGAGCTGTCTTCGAACCCTGCCTTGGAGATGGTGGAGGAAAGGCGTTGCCCCACCTGCCATAGGCTGCTGACCCAGTCTGGAAAATGCCCCGTGTGCAGCCTGCCGGCCAACATTGAATCCGAAGAACCGGTTGTGTTTCTGTCTCCACGTGAAGAATTCATCCCGCGCAAGGATTACATCGATACCGAAGTCGATGATGAACCGTTCGCACCGGCGACAGAAGACCTGCCCACCTACGTCTTGCGGCAGATCGCACCCGATCTCAAGCCCGAACAACGCGGATTGGCAGCCTTCCTGTTGACACACTTGGATGAGGATGGATTGCTGACCACAAGTTTGATGGAAGTGTCGCGCTATACCCATGTTCCCCTTTCAGAAGTCGAAAAAGTCCAGCGCGTGATTCAAATGGCAGATCCAATCGGGGTTGGGTCGAGCACGACCACGGATGCACTCATTATCCAATTGAAAGTCTTATCCGAAACCACCCAGGTTCCTGAGATGGCGGAGCGGTTGATCCGTGAAGGAATGGACAAATTGAGCCACCATCAATATTCCGAACTGGCACACCAGTTTGGTGTACCGGTACGAAAGATCAGCGAAGCGGCCAGATTTATTGCCGAAAATCTCAACCCATTCCCCGCGCGTTCCCATTGGGGGGATACCCGCCAACCTGCCATTGAGCAAAACCAGGTGTACCACCAACCGGATATTTTGATCAATTATCTCAATGAAGACCCAACCAAACCACTGGTGGTCGAGATCATCCTCCCTATCAGCGGAACATTGCAGGTAAACCCCTTGTACAAGCAAGCGATCCGCCAGGCAAGCGAAGATTCAAAACCTGAATTAAAACAGGACCTTGAGAAAGCATCACTTTTTGTCAAATGCCTGCAGCAGCGCAACCATACGATGGAAAGGCTTCTGGTGCGGGTTGTGGGAATGCAAAGGGATTATATAATCAAGGGTGAGAAGTATATCAAGCCCGTTACAAGGGCACAAATCTCGCGCGAGCTGGAAGTGCACGAATCCACCATTTCCAGGGCTGTGGCCAACAAGGCGGTTCAATTGCCCAATAGACGCATCATACCGCTGGCATCTTTTTTTGACCGCAGTCTCAATATCCGCAGCGAGTTGAAAGAGATCATCGAAAAGGAAGCCAAGCCCTACAGCGACTCCGACCTGGTGGAACTGCTCAATCAACGCGGGTACGCAGTGGCGCGGCGCACAGTGGCGAAATATCGGGCAATTGAGGGTATCCTACCTGCACATCTGAGAAAGGTGACTGCGAAGGCCACATGAAATCGATCACGGACAGAATTTCCGATACCTTTAAGAATAAAAAGGCTCCCGGATTTTACGAATTATTCACCTTGCTCAATTTTGAAGATCTGCCAGCAGCTCTCGTGGACAACCCCTCGCAGAGCTTGTTGTTTATTAATAGCCGTTTGATGAAAATTGTTGGTTTCTCCAACCAGGATCTGCGGCAGATGCCGGTTCAGCATCTTTTCCCGGACCTGGATTTATCGACAATATCCACCGGAGAAATTCGAACGATCAACGTCAACCGCAGAGAAAAGAATGCTGTTCAATTCCGTATGCGTTTCGAATTCATCGATCAATCGGCGCAGTGGATCGTAATCAAGTTTCTTCCGGAAGTTCAAACGGACGTAGAAAAGAAACTTGTTGATCAAATAGTATTCAAGGAACTTCGACAATTCAGCCAACTTTCCGATATTCCGACCCTGACTCAGGCATTGCAGGAGAGTGCCAAACTGATTAGCGAGATTTTGGGAACGGAATTCGTCGGCTTGTATCAAGCCGAAGCCGAATATCCACAGTTGCGCCTGATCGCTGCCACTAACAATGGAGAAGGTTTTACTCCGACACTGCCTTCCACGGATTTGATGCGATTGGACAAAACGCATGTCTGGGTGAATGGCAACCGTATCCTCACCGAGATCCACCGCTCGGCGCAGGCGAACCAGATGGATTACCTGGCTTCAACACCTTTGATCCAGGGCGGCGGAGCATTTGGTCTGCTCGTGGCTGGGGGAAAAGGCGAACCGCCTGCCAATTTGACGGTCGATCTTATGGAACTTCTTGCAGCAATGATCCTCTCATTGTTCCAGCAAAATCTGCTGACCGAGAACCTGAACCTCAAGGTCGACCAGACCAGGGAGTTTGCAGAATTACGCAATACCGCCTTTGAGAACATGAATGAGGGCATCGTCATACTGGATAAAGATCTGGTGATCACTGAGATCAACCCGGCGGTGGAATGGATGCTGGGCTATTCGGCTTGGGAGGCCAGGGGACAGCCATTCGAGAACATTCTCATCGGCACCGACCGCCTGCTGCCGGCACTGGTGGAGGCGCAAAAAGGCAAAACCACCAATAACATTGGAAAGGCGTCTCTGAATCGCAGGAACGGCCAATCCTTTCCCGTTCAAGTTAAGGTGATTCCGGTTTTGGCTGGCGAGATGCTGCAGGCGATCGAAGTGCTGATCACGGACATCAGTGAACATGAACAAAGCAAGGCGGTAACGCAGCAACTCGAACACCGCGCAATACTCGGAGATTACACGGCGGCTTTTGCGCACGACGTGCGCAATCCCATCAACAACATATCCACTGGTTTACAACTGCTGGCAGCCATGATTTCGGAGGATGATCCCAACCAGGACGTAATCAACCGCATGCAAGGGGATTGCACGCGCCTGAATCACCTGATGGAAGCCTTCCTGGCCTTCTCGCGCCCGCTGGAACTGAAGTTTGAATCATTTGAAGTCGAGCCATTCCTTAAGCGTATTCTCGACCGCTGGCAGCCGCGTATGGCGCGTGTCAATGTCAAATCCACCCTGCATGTTCAACCAGGCATTACCAATATCATGGGAGATCCTCGTTCGCTCGAGAATGTCTTTACCAACCTGATTTCGAATGCCGTTGAAGCAATGGCAGAAAACGGGGATACCCTGGCGGTCAAAGCCTTGAAAAGCGCAGAAATCGATGGACATCCGACGGTGGAGATCAGCATTTCTGATAACGGGCCGGGTATTCCACAGGATATTCAGGAACATATTTTTGAACCCTTTGTCACCACCCGCAAGGTGGGAACCGGGCTGGGTCTGGCCATTACCAAGCAAATTGTCACTGCCCATAAAGGCAGTATTCGGGTAAACTCCTTTCCAGGCGGAACTGTGTTTACCGTTCAAATCCCTGCTGAAGGCGGAGAATGATCCATGAGCGTTACTGTACTAATCGTCGATGATGAAGATAATGCGCGGGAGAACATTGGTGGGTTCCTGGGAAAGAAAGGTTTCGAGGTACTTGGAGCCGCCACGCTGGATGAAGCCCGTGAAAAGATCAAAAAAGGCGAGGGGGATGTTGTTTTATTGGATGTGCAGCTAAAGGGCGAGTACGGCCCGAATCTGCTATATGAAACCGCGTCCATGCCCAACCGGCCTCCATTTATCATCATGACCGGTTTTGGCGATGTGGAGACCGCAGTGGACGCCATGAAAAATGGCGCGGTGGATTTTCTGCAGAAACCGTTGAATTTGGTGCAACTCGAAAAATCCCTCCTGCGCGCCAGTGAGATCGTTGCCATGCGGCGCGAGCTCGACCACTACCGCGAAGAACAGATGAACCAAAGCAATTTTGTGGTGGGGGAGAATGAAACTGTCATTACTGCCATTAAACAATCGTTGATTGCCTCCGAAAAGCAGGTGTCAGTGCTGATCACCGGCGAAACCGGTACAGGCAAGGACGTGATCGCAAAATACATCCATTCCAGTGGACCGCGGGCGGCGAAACCTTTTATTTCCATCAATTGCGCGGCAATTCAAAACACCATGCTTGAATCAGAATTGTTCGGTCACGAGGCTGGAGCATTCACCAGTGCGGACAGAAAAAAAGCCGGTTTGATGGAGATCGCAGACGGCGGTGTGTTGTTCCTGAACGAAATATCTTCCATGCCGTTGGATATTCAAGCCAAACTTCTTACCGCCATTGAAACGCATTCCTTCAGGCGTGTTGGCGGTACGGCTTTGATCAATGTAGATGTGCAGGTGATCGCAGCGTCCAACCGCAATCTGAAGGAAATGATCAAAAAGGGCGAATTCCGCGAAGATCTGTATTATCGCTTAAAGGTCGTCGATCTTGATCTTCCTCCTCTGAGGGAGCGGAGAGAAGACATTCCGGAGCTGGTGGGTTTCTTCGTGCGGCAGAATAATATGCGCCAGGGGATGAACGTGGTCGATGTTTCACCCCAGGCGATGGTTGCACTGCAAAAATATGCCTGGCCGGGCAACATCCGCGAACTTTCCAACGCCATCGAGCGCGCGATGCTCTTCTGCGATGGGATGACGATCAACCTGGGGGACCTACCGAAGGACGTAACGACAGTCAATTAGAAACGTGATGGCACAATACTTGCATCATGCCCTCTAGAGATCATATTCTGGAGGGCAAAATGTTTTCAATGACAGTGAACGATTTCTTACTTTCCATGGCATGCGCACTTCTCCTTTGCGGAGTGGTGATTTTGGGAATTGGGGTTTTTACCCTGATCGGCAAGCTGATGGGCAAAGAGTTGCGGACGATCGCAGAACAAACCACCAAACTGGCACAGAAGGGGATCACGGATGAAGTTGCCGGGCTGGTTGGAAATGCCCGCTCCTTGATCGAGGTTCTCAATCAGATGGTCAAAACCACTGCCGGTATAGGGATCTTCCTCGTATTGCTGGGTTTCGCGCTACTTGGAGCTGCTTATTATCTGGTTCTGCAAATTCGGTAATTTTTTACTTCAAGTCTGAAAGCAATTTTTGAGGAGGTGCAGCGATGCAGTTCACTGACTTACTTACTTCTGTGAACCACCTGGCGACAAAGGACGAGGTCGTAATTTATTTTAAGGCGTTGCGCCAGGACGAGATCATCTGGGAAGGCGTGCAGGATTTTACAGGAGATCCCGCCAGTCTTGAAAAACTCATTGATAAGGGCGGACCGCTGGATACCAGGTCGATCAGCCTCCTATCCATCGACCCGCAGCTTGACCTGACCAAATACCCGAAAACGTCGTTTACCGGTGAAGTACTCGAACGGCTCATGTTCGAATATGAGGCATACATCCAATCGGAGAATGCTGCAACGCAGTTTCCGAAGGTTGCGATCCTGGCCGCGGCGTTGGTCGAAAAGCGAAAGATCACTACGCAGTGGAAAAATGTGTTCCTCGAAGTGCTGTCCAGGATGAAGATCACGTCTCAGGAAAAATTTGAGCAGTACTGGAAAACTGCCCTGGCGATCACCGTCAACCTCATCGAGGAAAGAGAAGAGTTTTTCTCCGATTTGCTCAGTCTTCAGCAAGCGGAAATTGGATTGGGTATTTTCATTCATTGCGTTCTCTGCCTTCCGGTGAATGAAACCGAAAAAGTAGATTGCCTGGCGAGCCACCTCCAAACCACTGGTGCACCACTGCAATCGAATGCACTGCGCCGGCTGCATGAATCATCCTGCCCGGAACTGGTGAGATCAGTGGCGTCGAGGTTATTCGGAAAATACTCCAGCATCGACCTG
This sequence comes from Anaerolineaceae bacterium, assembly GCA_034428895.1. Classification (GTDB taxonomy): domain Bacteria; phylum Chloroflexota; class Anaerolineae; order Anaerolineales; family Anaerolineaceae; genus UBA6107. The sequence goes on along the minus strand of DAOUGM010000073.1, from coordinate 37,872 downwards.
GGTGAACAACCATATTCAAATTACTGGAATAATCCTGCATCATCATTGCAGTTCGCACTGCAATGCCAATCCGCTGCGGATGTTGCGCAATTCGCAGGCGAGACTCAAGCAGCGCTGGCGTTGACCAATAAATCATTGGAAATTCTGGCTGCAATCGGATCCATTGCCAAGATAAAGAAAACTGCCATACAAACCGATGATTTGCCGGCATCTCCAAAAGAATACTTTACAGAAAAAGAACTGGCCCAACCTGAGATTCTCTCGGAACTGATTTATGGATATTCCGGGAATCAAGTCGATATTCCTTCGGAAAAAAAAGTATTACCGGTAAAGGTTCTTAAACAATCCAAAGAAATGATCGCTGCCGGAAACCTGGACCTTGTCGGCCAGGAACTGACAAAAGTATTCAGTGCTATGTCCGAGGATGAGATTGAAGATATTTTATTGCACGGTTCCCGCTTCAACCCCAATTGGGATGCGGTTGAAGTACTGGAAATTTTTATACGGTCAAATGCTCTAGAAGAAGCTGCCAGAGTGGCGAAAATTCTGCTGCGCAGAAATCCCACGGATGAGCGCATTAACTTTGCAGCCGCAAAGGCTTTCGGAAAGATCGGATACCCTGAACCTGAAACAAGCAATTGGGAAACTCTCGCCGTGCTGAATCCGGATTCCAGCGAAATCAAACGGAATTTGGGCAAAACCTACCTGAAAACGGGAAACATGATAGACGCCTTTTCAGTCTTCAATTCCCTGGTTTCGGATGTGGAACAGGCTGAGGAAGTTGATCTGCTCGAGTTTGCCGACATCGCCCTTGGTCTTGGCAAAATTGAGGATGTTTTAAGCGCGACTGAAAAGGTTCTACTACAAAATCCTGAAAATTCCAAGGCACTCACACTTTCCGGGCTGGCATATGGCAAAAAAGGAGAAATGGATGCCGCGATCGACAGGTTGGAAAGATCCATAGAAAACCCCGGCGACGATCCGCGATCCTGGATTGTGTTGAGCGAAATTTATGCGCAAAATGGGAATAAGGATAAGTCGCTGAATGTCCTCAAGGAAGGCCAGGCGGCAAATCCGGATCAAAGGTTACTGGAATCCGCCTACGCCAAGGCTTTGATGCAAAACGGATCTACAGCCGAAGCCTACCCGCTCTTGCACAGCCTTTCCAATTTGCACACCGACCGCGAAATCGATATTCTGCTCCTCGATGCCATGCAGCAACTCGGCATTGAGGAAATCAACCTTGTCTTGGAGGAGATGAAAAACCGTTACCCGGCAGATCTTCAAATTCAGGCTGAGTATGGCAAGAACCTGGTTGCCAATGGCAAACTGGAAGAGGGATTGTCCATCCTGAAAGGAATCGGAAATCGCCTGGGCGAAAATCCTGATTGGGTGACGGCGTATGCTGAAGCCTTGATCCATAACACTCCATCCAGTCTGCGGTTGGAACAAAGGATCTCAGGAAGAGAACTTGCTGAAGCCTTAAAATTAATTGAAAAAGTCATCGATGAAAAACCGGAGAATATTCAGGCAAAGATCTTCAAGGGTGAATTGCTGGCCAAACTCCTCAGGTTCGACGAGGCAATAACCTCCTTCGGTCAAATCCTGGAGACTGAGAACTTGATGGATGAAAAATGGCTGGCAAGAGTACACGCTGATCTGGCAGCAGCTGCTGCCGGTGCAGGTAATTATGAGATTGCCATGGCATCGATCGAGGAAGCCATCAGTTTGAAGCCAGATTGGATTGGTTTACAGCAACAAAAAACTGAGATTCTGCTGCAAGCCAAGGATTTGGACAAAGCCGAGAGTCAACTTGCGCATACGTTGGAGATCTGCCCCAATTCGAGTGAGAAATCGATCTGGGAAGTCGAGATGCTGCATAAATTGGGCAAATCCGAGGAAGCAGAACAGGCTTTGCATTCCGCCACCGAAAATTCCCCTGAATCGCTGGTCATGCAGATGCTGGCCGCGGATTTATTTGGCGAAAATGAGCGACAGGAGGCTCGAGCACAAGCGCTTGACTCGATAAAAACTCTGGTCACAACTTCAAATGATGCCGGCGAAATCATTCAAGCCGCCGCTGTGTTGGCGAAGAATGGGCAAACGGATGCCGTGATTGAAGCACTCGTGCGTGCCGGCGGGCTGGGCAGTGCGGATGCATGGATGAATCTGGCAGCATACTACAGATCCATCGGTGATCGCGAGCATTGCTTGGAGACACTTGAGCGGATAGAGGGAATGACCCCGGAGATATCGATCTTCAAGGCCGAAGTCGAATTCCATGGGGGTAACGTGGACAGGGCTTTTGAATTAATCGGCAAGTCTTCCTATGCCCCCTCCTTTTTCGAGTTCGTATCCGTTTTTCTCCCTGGGGAATGGCGGGAATTTGCGAATTCGTCGAACCCAAAGATGGCTTTGTGGCTGACGATGGATCTGCAGAATGGATGCAACCAGGATACGGTAAATCGAGCCAGTGAATGGATTACCGCCGAACCGGAAAATTACGAAGCACGCATTTATGGCATTGAGATCGCGTTGGCATGCGGATCCTCCGAAACCTACGATAAATTCTTAAGCATCCCTCATGAGGAAGGGACAGGCAGTCAGGCGCGTCAACTGGAAATGCTCCATATCGAACACGATCAGGACCAGGGTATATTTGCCCTTTCTGCAGGTGAAGCAGTTGGTGATGCTGAATCCAATATAGATTTTGATCCTGCTGCACTGAACCGTGTGAGGGCGTTGGTCACCGAGGGTCAACTCTCAGAAGCAGAAACGAATTTCATTGATTTCTTTACGAAACACTCCAACTTTCAACCAATCCCGTACGTTTTCAGAATTGGCTTGCTGAGAAACACAATGAAAGCCGCTGTGGCAGTCAACCATTGGAAGGAAGCAGTGGATCTTTACCGGCAATACGGTAAGCAATTTGAATCGAACGGCGGAATGAACCTGTTATTTTTGGAAATATTGGTTCGGGCGGTCGAATTCTTCAATTCGGCGCACGGCCTGGAGGTGGATGCACATCTTGCGTGGACTGCATTGTATGTGGCATCCATCCAGGAGGAATTCAATGCTTTGGCAGGCAAACTCGGTGAAAACCGAAAAAATCTAACGCAGCGTTGGGTCTTGCGCGGTAACCTTGCACTCAACCCCGATCAAGACAACATCCGGGCATTGGCATTAATCGCTCCCCAGGCGGACGACGCTGCAGCAATGATGGCAGGATTACGCGCCACCGATCAGGTCAATACGGCAATCCAGGTATCGCACAAATTCGAAAATGCCCCCTGCGTATTATTCGAACTCGCCAGATGTCTGTGTGAAAACTCTACCGAAGAGGCGATCGAAGTCCTTCGCCGGTCTCTCGAAATATCACCCGACCAGCCATTGACTTTACGCATGCTCAGCAAGTTGGAAGAAAACCTGGGAAATCGGAAGGAAGCCGTTGAGAGTCTCGAATTGGCGATCAATTTATGGCCGAATGAAGCGAGATGGCATGCAAAGGCGGCAGATCAACTGAGCGGATTGGGAAACCTCGACGCTCCGGTTGGTCATCTCCAAGCCGCGTTGGAAATCAATCCGAACAATACTGAAACACTTTTCCAACTGGGATTGGCATATCTTGCCTGCCAGGACGCCGAATCCGGTCTGAATTGTCTGCAGGAAGCAGCCAACAGAGCACCCAACCGGGCGGACATTTGGGAAGCCATTGCCGATGCCCATCAGCTTGCGGGAAATTTGAATCAAGCCCTGGAGGCTTCGGAAAAAGCCAGTAACACCGATCCTTTCGCTGTGCGGCCGCATCTGCAGGCTGGCAAAGTGTATTGGAATCAGGGCGAGATCGAAAAGGCACTCAACCAGGTCAAGCTGGCTATCTCTCTTGATCCTGAAGATGCGGATAGTTACGTATTTCTGGCACGGTTGTTACAGGAAAAAAATGAGAATGGGAAAGCACTTGAGACACTTGAACGGGCATCGCAATGCAAAACAGTGACGGCGCGAACAATGGTCGAGCATGCCACCCTGCTCAAGAAGATCAATGGTGCCGCAGCGGCAAGAGATCTGCTGGCGGGCTTCTGCGAAAAATTCCCGGAAAATCCGGAATTGTTGAAACTCCTGGCGGAAGCTGAAGAAGAATGCGGTGATTTGCGCAACGCCGAAACCGCCGCCAAACGGGCACTCGAAATGCACCCGGAAGAAACGGATTTGCACCTGTTCCTGGGGAATATCCAGGAGAAAAACGGCAATCTGGACCAGGCGGCTCATTATTTTAGCCAGGCCATCGCCCACGACCCGCAGGAAGCGGATGCATATATCAAACTTAGCCAGGCTTTTGCAAAACAACGAGAATTCGGAAAAGCTCGTGAAGTTCTGGAAGAGGGCATCCGCCGCGCACCTGAAGATATCGATCTCTACCTGGCATGTGCTGGTTTGTTGAAAGAAGCGAAAGATTACCGGGCGGCAGAACAAATGCTGCGCAAGGCTTCCATAATCGATCCGCGAAACCTGGCGGTTCACCGGCAACTTGGCGCGGTACTTGCACTGAACCTGGTACACCAATCTCAGGAAGTGAGCTCACGACTATGATTTCACACATTACTTCCAAGGAAACCAAACCTCAAATCATCGATAGAGCCAGAATGCTGATCCTGCTCAATGCAGGGTTGAACACTATGGCGTACCGCTTCACGCGGCAGGCAGCGCTGGCCTGGTTGACGTCCTTCCCCGGCGACCTGGAAATCAATTTGCTGTATGCCAGGGCGTTGATGAAAGAGGAACGTTATTCACATGCGGTACCTGTCATCCAAAAGATCCTGCGTGCTGACCCTGAATACGTTGAAGCTGCGATCCTGGGTGAATCCGCTTTTTTAAAAAGCGCACCAGCTTTTCTCCCATTTGCAGCAGGAACGATCCAGTCGTTGGGCGGGGTTCCACTGAACGCTGATCAGGCGCCTGCCTGGGGGGTAAAGATTGGTGCCATTCGACGATTTCTTTCAATCGGTCAATATGAGACCGCGCGCGATCAATTGTTCGAGATCATGGGCGAGGCTGAGAACGTGGAGTTGGTTAGTTTCTACCATTTGCTGATCGCTGAAAAACTGGAAGATGACGCCAGCCTGAGAAATCTTGCCATGCTCTACCATACCCGTTGGCCGGATTGTGTACAAATTGCTTTGATCCTGGCCAAAGTCAAGATGAATAGCGGAGAGGAAGACGAAGCAGTCAATCTATTGCATGTTTGCGCTGCCAACGATCCTATGGGGCAGGTGCCGGCCAGATTGTGGGGGAAGAATCACCCGTACGTGCAAATTTATCCAAAAGATTTGAAGATCGAACTCGATCTCCCGATCCCGGCTGAAGTGGCGGGTAAACTGGGATTGAACCAGCTCGCCTCCGGGAAACCCACAGCCGTTGGTTCCGTGGGCGCAAACCATGTTAAAACGGATGTTACTTCATTCGACGGCTACCGGATCACCCCAACGGTCGATGAAACCTATCCTGTACACCCAAAAATTCAGGAAGTGATTAAAAAACCGAAGGATCCGGTGGTCAGCCAGGTTGAAAAGCAGCTTAAGGAAGTTGCCAGCGATCTGGGTCAGCAGGTGTTGACCCACACCGATGAGCGGTTTCCGGCGCATGTGATTTTGAGCATGAGAAGCGGCTTGCAGGATCAGTTTGGTCAGCAAAGTGCGGCGGTGATCATCGAAGAAATGAACAACCTGGCGAAAACAGTGCAGGAGAGCGCAGGGTGGACTTCGATGGTTTTTCTGCCCGATGACCTGGAAATTTGCGGAAGGTATAACATCACACCGGTGGACGCGCTCGATCCCTGGAAGATCAAACTCGCTCTCGTCGATTTGGACAAGGCATTGGAAAAAACCGGCGAAAGGATCGGAAGCGTCTTGATCGTTGGCGGTGACGAGGTGGTACCTTTCCACCGTTTGCCCAACCCGGCAGACGACGCCGACTCGGAAGTACCTTCGGATAGCCCATTTGGCGCGCTCGACACCAATTACTTCGTTCCGGACTGGCCGGTCGGGCGTTTGCCCGGAGAATCCGGCTCGGATGCGGGACTGCTGCTTGAACAAATCCGTAATGCTGCGCAGTATCACTCCAATGAGCCGAACTCCGCCTCGATATTGGATTCAATCCTGCGGATCATATTCTTTTGGAACCAGCCGTGGGTGCAGAACTTCAGCAATATCGGCTATTCTGCATCGGTCTGGAGGCGGTCATCGCTGGCAACTTTCCGACCGGTGGGAGAAGGAAGAAACCTCTATCTTTCACCCAATGGGAGAGCCAGTTCATTTGACGCGCGGAAACTGTCTTCGGCTCAAATTGGTTATTTCAATGTTCACGGAGTTGAAGATGGCAGTGAATGGTATGGTCAAAAAGACCCGGTGGAAGGCGATACAGGGCCGGATTTCCCGGTTGCGTTAAAGCCTTCCGATCTGCAATTTGTCAATGACCTTCCGCGCATTGTCTATAGCGAAGCCTGTTACGGCGGTCACCTGTTCGAGAAGACCGAAGATGAATCCATCGCCTTGACCATGCTTGGCAAGGGTGTGATGGCAATGATCGGCTCGACCACCATATCTTATGGATCGGTCACCACGCCCTTGATCGGCGCCGACTTGATGGGATACCTGATCCTGAAAAATCTGCGGGAGGGTCTATCTGTGGGCTCTTCAATGGTGAAAGCCAAAGTGGAATTCGTGCGCGAGATGAACCGCAGGCAGGGTTACCTGGATGGGGAGGATCAAAAGACGTTAATCTCCTTTGTCCTATACGGCGATCCGCTGGTGGCTTACGATCCGTATCTCTCTGCAAAGAAGGTTGTTCCCAGAGACCTTTATCACCCGGTGGTAAAAACCATCAGCGATTGCGAAACACTGGACGTGCAAACCGAAAAAATTGCACCAAAAATGATCTCGCAGGCCAAACAAATGGTCAAAGAATACCTGCCCGGCATCGAATATGCGGAAGTGCGTGTGAAAAACCAGCAGTTCAACGCGGGTAACCTGGTGGGGAAGGGCGCAGGCACAACCGGACGGAATGCTTCAGGGCGGGTGGTGGTCAGTTTCAGTAAACAGATCACTCAATCTGAGAGAGTGCACCGGCAGTATGCCCGCGTCACACTCGATAAACAGGGAAAAATGATAAAGTTGGCGGTTTCACGCTGATCTGTTTGGGTCAACATGCCCGCGGAAACGAGAATCCGCGGGTTTTTTAATTTGAATCCCCTCAATATCGAATATAATTCAGGCATCAAATGAATCCTTTAGGTGAGCCAATGTTGAACAAAATGACCGGTGCAGAAATCAGACAATCGTTTATTGATTATTTTACGGAGCGGGGGCATACCTTCGTTCCCTCATCCTCGCTGGTACCCGGCGGAGATCAAACATTATTGTTTACCAACGCTGGAATGGTGCAATTCAAGGATGTTTTTCTCGGGACGGACAAGCGACCCTACACCAGAGCTGTCAATTCCCAAAAATGCATGCGCGTAGCCGGAAAGCACAACGATCTGGATGATGTGGGTCGAGACGATTCCCATCATACCTTTTTTGAAATGCTCGGCAACTGGTCGTTTGGTGATTATTACAAAAAGGATGCCATAACCTGGGCATGGGACCTGCTGACCAATGTATGGGGAGTGAACCCTGCCGGCTTGTACGCGACAGTATTCAAGGATGACAAAGGCAGCATACCCGCTGATGAAGAAGCTGCCGCGATCTGGAAAACCCAACCAGGGCTTGACCCTTCGCACGTCCTCTTTTTTGGGCGAAAAGAAAATTTCTGGGAGATGGCGGAAACCGGTCCTTGCGGTCCTTGTTCCGAAATCCATATCGACCGTGGTGCCGAGTTCTGCAATAAAAAGGATGTGCCGGGTCATGTGTGCAAGGTCAACGGGGACTGCGCCCGTTTCCTTGAAATTTGGAACCTGGTATTCATTCAATACAACCGTGTGAACCAAACCCAATTCGATCCGTTGCCAGCCCGGCACGTGGATACCGGTATGGGCTTTGACCGCATTGTCTCGATCCTCGAAAATGTCAATTCCAATTACAGAACCGATCTCTTTTCACCGTTGCTGGACAAAATTCGAGAACTTGCGGGAAAATCGGTCAGCGAAATGGATGCGAATTTCACTCCATATCGTGTGGTGGCCGATCATGCACGCGCGGCTACTTTTTTGATCGCAGACGGCGTTGTACCTGGAAATATTGGGCGCAACTATGTTTGCCGCATGATCATCCGCCGGGCAGCTCGTTTTGGCTCCAAACTTGGGCTCAATGAACCCTTCATGGCGGATATTGCTGCGGTGGTTATTAATAATTACGGAAGCGCTTACCCGGAACTGGCCAAAAACCAGAAGAGCATTCTGGATAATCTAACCCGCGAAGAAAAAAGGTTCCGCAAGACGGTGGAAGCCGGAGAGGCTCAACTGGATGATCTGCTTGCTGAATTGAAGAAGGCAGGTAATACTACACTGGATGGGAACATAGCGTTTGAATTATATGCCACGCACGGACTGCCATTGGAGCTCACGCGCGATATTGCCAGAGAAATGGGCATGGATGTGGACGAAGCGGGATTCAAAGCCGCCATGGAAAACCACAAGATACTCTCCGGGGCGGGAAAAGCCTTCGGGGCAATGGGCGGAGATCAGGCGGAAATGTTCCACCAGGTGCTGGAATCGTTGAAGATTCAAGGCAAGATCAAGGCAGCAGGTGTCGATTACGACCCTTACAATTGCTACGAGCTGGAAACAAGCGTGATTGGGTTGATTTCGGATGAAGAACAGGTGGAAAAGGCAGAAAGTGGAGCGGCTGTCGCGGTAGTTCTGCCCAAGACTGAGTTCTATATTGAATCAGGCGGACAGGTGGGGGATACCGGATGGATCCGTTCGACAAAAGGTGATTGGGAGGTCGAAGTTCTTGAGGTACGCAAACCTGCTGCCGGAATCATCATCCATTCCGGTAAGGTAACGCGCGGCACGGTTCGCGTGGGAGATCCTGCGATGGCAGTGGTGGATAAAACCCGCCGCATGGACATCATGCGCAACCATACCGCCACGCATCTTCTGCACGCACAATTGCATAAAGTATTGGGTGAACATGCCCGGCAGGCAGGGTCATTGGTTGCCCCTGACCGTCTGCGCTTCGATTTTACCCATCCCGAAGCCATCACCCAGGAACAGTTGGACGCCATCGAACGCGGTGTCAACGAGGACATACTCGCGTCGCACAATTTGGTGATCAAGGTTAAATCGCGGCAGGTTGCCATGGAAGAAGGAGCCATGGCGCTCTTTGGTGAAAAATATGGTGAGAATGTGCGTACTGTCACCATCGATGCAGAAAACCCGATATCCTATGAACTCTGCGGCGGTACCCATGTAAGCAATACCGGAGATATCGGCACCTTTCTTATTCTGAGCGAAGGCAGCGCCGCTGCGGGTATTCGCCGTATCGAGGCAGTTACCGGGCATGGAGCTTATGAAGTCATCCAAAACAGGAACAAAACTTTGCGCCGGGCTGCCAGATTGATAAGCGCTCCGGTTGAGGAAATTCCTGAAAAGATCAACAACCTGCTTGACGACTACGAGTCGCTGCGCACAGAGCTCGGCAAGGTTCGCCAGGAGTGGGTAAAAAAGGAATTCCTCGATAAATTATCGGAAAAAACACTGATCTCCAATATCCCGGTAATTGCGGTTGAACTGAAAGGCGCAGACCTGGATACGCTGCGCCAGATGGCCGACCTTTTCCGCGAGAAAAATCCCACCGGGGTCGTCGTCCTGGGATCGGTCATCAACGATAAACCGATGATCATTACTGCGGTAACCGAAGACCTGGTCAAACGCGGGATCAACGCCGGTGAGCTGGTCAGGCATGCCGCAGCCCTCATTGGGGGCAGCGGCGGCGGAAGACCGGTGCTGGCTCAAGCCGGTGGAAAGGATGCAGCCAGGCTGCCGGAGGCGCTGGCCAGCATCGTTGACCTTTTGAAAGAAAAGATTAAATAAGCAAAAGAACTCCCAAAAAAAAATGGGAGTTCTTCTTTTTACACAAGCCACTTATTGATTATCCGGCAGCCAGCAGCACAGGACCAGTTCCTTGGCGGCTTTAACCTCGTCCAGGCGGCCGACGGGGGTGTGATGCGGTGCCTCTTTCAGCAGTTCCGGAGTGTTATGAGCTTCATCGGCAATCTTGACCAGAGCATCAGCAAATGCATCCAACGTTTGCTTGCTTTCCGTCTCGGTGGGCTCGATCATCAACGCTTCATGCACGATGAGGGGGAAATAATTTGTCGGCGGATGAAAGTTGTAATCCATCAGGCGCTTGGCGATATCGAGAGCGTGCACTTCGGGGACATCAGACCATACCCCTTCGACAACAAATTCATGCATATATGAGCGGTCGTACGGCAGGGTATATTTACTGCGAATCTTTGAAAGGATGTAATTGGCGTTCAAAACAGCATACTCCGCCACTCTTCGCAGCCCTTCAGGACCTTGCATGCGGATATACGTAAAAGCCCGCACCAGCACGCCGAACTGACCGTAAAATGCTTTTACACGACCGATGGTTTTCGCGGGAGTGACCCAACCGTAAAGCGGGGGAACATCTTCTGTTGCGGCTTCAACGATCTTGACAACCGGAGAGGGAAGGAACTCCACGAGGTGCGGTGCCACTCCCACCGGTCCGGAACCTGGTCCGCCGCCGCCGTGCGGTGTGGAAAAGGTTTTATGAAGGTTGAAGTGCATCACATCGAAGCCAAGGTCGCCGGGTCTGGTGATGCCGAGCAGGGCATTCATGTTGGCGCCGTCGCCGTATACCAGGCCGCCGGCTTGATGAACGATATTGATCACTTCAAGGACATTTTCATCGAATACCCCAAGTGTATTGGGATTGGTAAGCATCAAACCTGCAATCGTGTCGTCGCATAGTTCGCGCAGTTTCTCCAGGTCGACGTTTCCCCTGGAATCCGAAGCGATGGGAACGACTTCCAGACCGTTCATGGCGGATGTCGCCGGATTGGTACCATGCGCAGAATCGGGGATCAGAATGCGTGTGCGTTTGCCGTCGGAACGCGACTTATGATAATCACGTATGATTTTGACGCCAACAAACTCTCCCTGCGCGCCGGCGGCTGGTTCAAGAGAGATGGCGGCAAAACCGCTGATCTCTTTGAGTTGTTCCTGCAGGTTATACATCAAAGCCAGGTTTCCCTGCACGGTTTCGATGGGCTGCAGGGGGTGAGTGAAAGCAAACCCCGGCAGGCGAGCCGTTTCTTCGTTGACCTTCGGGTTGTATTTCATGGTGCAGGAACCGAGTGGATACAGGCCGGTATCCAGGCTGTAGTTCATGGCCGAAAGGTGGGTAAAGTGCCTGACCACATCCACTTCAGCAAGTTCGGGCAACAGAAGATCTGTACGTTTGAATTCCGCCGGAAGGTCGTAGAAAGGAACATCCGATTCCGGAAAGCGAACGCCAATCCTACCGGGAGACGACAACTCATAAATGGTGGGTTCAGTCATTGACAGCCTCCTTGAGAACCTCGACCAGGATTTCGATATCCTCCCTGGTGTTCATTTCGGTAACGGCCACCAGCATGTGACCCTTAAGTTCCGGGTAATCGATCCCTAGATCGTATCCACCGAGAATGCCGTTATCCAGAAGTTCATCATTGATCTCAGCCACAGGACGCGGACACTTCACTACAAATTCATGGAAGAACGGATCTTTGGTAGCCAATTCAAATCCCGGGATCTTTGATATCGCGTCAGCGGCATAATGGGCTTTTTGGTAACACAGGTTGGCAACTTGTTTCAAGCCTTGCTTTCCGAGAAGGCTCAGGTAGACGGTTGCCGCCAGCGTCATCAACCCCTGGTTGGTGCAGATATTTGAGGTGGCTTTTTCACGGCGGATATGCTGTTCGCGCGCCGTGAGAGTAAGCACGTATCCGCGCCTTCCCTGGGCATCTGCCGTTTCACCGACCAGGCGACCTGCCATTTTACGGACATATTCTTTCCTGGTGGAGAAGAAACCCAGGTAAGGACCTCCGAACGAAAGTGGAATACCCAGCGGTTGACCTTCACCCACCACGACATCCGCACCGAACTTTCCGGGAGGGGTGAGCAGCCCGAGGGCTATGGGGTTCGTTACCACGGTGAGGAGAGCGCCTGCTTCATGTACCTTTTCTGCCAGTGGTTTGTAATCAAAAATCCTGCCAAAGAAATCCGGATACTGGACAACCACCAGGGCGGTCTGATCGTCGATCAGTGGCACCAATTCCATGGGGTCTTCGACGGGTCCATGCTTTTTCCCGCTGGTTTCGATGACGATGTCCTCGTAATTGCAGAGGTACGAGCACAAAACCTCTCGATAATGAGGGTGAACGGCAGGAGAGAGCACGATCTTTGTGCGTTTGCCGCGGAAATGATGGTATGCCATCACGCCGGCTTCCGCCGTTGCAGTGGCGCCGTCGTAGTGGGAAGCATTACTGGCTTCCATGCCGGTCAGGTTGGTGATCAGCGTCTGAAATTCGAACACTGCCTGCAGGGTGCCCTGCGATATTTCCGGCTGATAAGGGGTGTAAGCAGTATAGAATTCACCCCGGCGCAGAATGGAATCAACAGCAGCGGGGATGTAATGGTGATATGCGCCCGCACCCAGGAAACTGATCAGATCAGCAACAGGCTCATTTGCCTGAGCATATTCCTTAAGCTCAGACAAAACTTCCATCTCGGTAACGCCGGATGGAAGATCAAGCTTGGGGAATCGAAACTTTTCGGGAATATCGGCGAACAGGTCAGCCAGGCTTCTGACGCCGATGCTCTTGAGCATCTCCTCCGTTTCAGCTTTGGTATGAGGAATGAACATTAGTGGCTCCGCGTCTCGCAAAAATCAGTATAGGCCTTTGCGTCCATCAGAGCGTCCAATTCTTTGGGATTGGAAAGCTCTACTTTAAGCATCCAAGCCGCACCAAACGGATCCGAGTTGATCAGTTCAGGTGTATTGGATAGATCTTCATTGACCGCAACCACTTTACCTGAAACCGGAAGGCTGACATCAGCAGCGGCCTTCACCGATTCGATGGTAGCAATGATGCTTCCTTTGGAGATCGTTTCTCCAACACTGGCGGTAATTTCGACAAATACGACGTCAGAAAGCTGATCCTGAGCATAGTCGCTAACACCGAGGGTCGCCACATTCCCTTCAACCAAGAGCCATTCATCTGAGCTTGAGTATTTTAAATTTTCCGGTGCTTTCATGATTCCTCCGTTTGGTTTTTTAATTTTTATCGATCTATTACGGCATCAAATTCCATAAATTTTGATGAGTAAATTTCATTACCCAGTGTGGAGCATCTACTAACCTCATTGGAAATTATCCGAAGCCAATGTTCTCTCATTCTACGAAGCACTGAAAAAAAAGTCAAGAAAGATCGCTTGGGGGTGGTAATGTTCTTGATTTGAACTTTCTCCGACTGCCCAGCCAAAAAGCAAGAAATCCGCTGAAACGGATCACAGTGGCAATGATTAACCCTGTTTGCAAAGAAAAGGTATCTGCGATAAAAGTACCCAACATGGGCGCGATGATTGCGGCCAGGAACTGGACCATTTGAGCGACCGAAACAAAAATCGCGCTGTATTGAATGGGTACGGTTTTCATTAATTCATCAAAGAATATTAAATCGATGCCCGCCGAAAAGATCCCGCCAATGCCGGCAAAAATGGCGATTTGCCAGGGAACCACGGTGGTGGCGACCAGCGCAGGATACAGAGACAAACCAAATGTAGCCCAAACCAGCACGGAGCGCGAGCCATATTTCCTGGAATGACGCGTCCAATAGAAATAAGCCACGATCAGAATCGCGGTCTGACTCATGTTGATGACGGAGATCCAACCATCGGACGCGTGGGCAACCCTCACCAGGTATAGCGGGATCAAGGGGGCTGACATATTGACACCAGCCATAAAAATGAACCGTTTGGACATGAAGGAGATGAAGGGTTTCTCTTTCCAAACGAGGTTCTTGATTTCGGCCAGCCTGCTCCGGATGCTTTTACCGATCTCAAGGGGCGGGGGTATGGTGGGTTCAAGAACGATATGCGAAGAATAATAATAACTGATCAACGCACCGACGGACATTCCAATGAACATTAATTGGTAATTCAGTGGAAACGCGACTCGATCAAGCAATTGTCCGATCGCCAGCACGGTTAAGGAAGTTGTCACTCCCATGGTGGACCAACGCCGGCTCATCAATTCAAAGCGGCGATCGGGTCCGGCAACGGCGTTCATGACCACCGAAAAAGTAATGGAAACGATGGATTGAGGGAGCGTGGCAATTGCCCAGATCAATAGTATGGAATTGACCAGGAATTGTTCGGGCACCAGAAAGGAAACCACGCCGGTAATCGCGTAAGAAGCGATCACCACCAAACGTGCAAGGCTGAACCATTTAACGATGTTTGTCTGTTTTTGCAGGAACCTGCCCAGCGGAATTGCCAGCAAGATGCCGGTCATCGCCGGCATGGAAGAGAGCAGTCCGACTTGAAAAGAGGTCGCATTGAGATGGGTAAGAAAAACCGGCAGAAATGGACTGGCCGCATTCGCCAGACCCACACCAATGGCGTCTACCTGGACATTACGGAAATTGCGTTTCGTCTGCTCAGAAAGCGGTTTCGCTTTTGGAAGGATTCGATTGTTTTCTGCTAGAGGTTTTGATTCCATGGGTTATTATTGGAAAATTATACCAATGACTGGGGGATTGTTCGCCGTACCTTAGGATGGGTTTGCTGGAGATTGGGGAACACCCGCGAAAAAAACTATAATTGGAGTTGATATAATTGAAGCGCTGCATTTCAATCCGCAAGAGGGAAAGAGGAGAAAGAATGGTATTAACAACCGATCAACTGCGAGAAGGTCACAAAGTTCTCTCGGAATTCAAATATTCAATTCAGCCTGTTGTCCATGGCTACGCAAACCGTACTCTGCATATCGATCTTGGAAGCGGTCAGATCCACTCCAAGCCAGTCGACCAGAATATGAAAGATACTTTTACCGGAGGAAAGGGATTTTGCCTGTGGCTGTTATGGAATTCGACCACTCCGCAGACGACATGGGATGATCCGCTGAATGAATTGGTCATTGCAGGCGGCCCCATCGGGGGGATTACGGCGTATCCCGGAAGCGGCAAGTGTACGGTCGTGACCATATCGCCACTCACGAAATCGATCATCGACAGCAATGGCGGCGGACATTTTGGTCCTTACCTCAAATTTGCCGGTTGGGATGCGCTCGAGATCCAGGGGAAAGCGGAACGGGATGTCATCATCTTTATCGATGGTGATGAAGGAACGGTAAGGATCGAAGAAGCACCTCTGGAGGCGGTGGATACGCATATCTTGATCGAACAGATTTCCAACCAGTTGGCTGAAAATGAAAAGGAAAAACGCGCGCTTTCGATCATGTCCGCAGGGCAGGCTGCTGATAATATGCCGATCTGCGGATTGAACATCAGCTATTACGATCAAAAAAGACAGGAAATCCGGATCAAGCAGGCTGCCAGGGGCGGCTGCGGAACGGTTCTGCGCGACAAGAAGATCAAAGCGATCGTGGTCAAATATTCCGAAACAAGCGGCGACAGCAACGGTGCCGCCAATATGGAATTGATCCGCGCGGCAGGAAGGCGCATCAACAAGGAGATCAGTGATTTTGATGCTTCCCAAAATGACATGCGCCATTTGGGAACCCCATACCTGGTGGAGATCATGAACAAATTCGATATCCTGCCAGTACAGAACTTCAGGTTTGGGTCGGATTCCCAGGCTCATAAGATCAACGCCGAGGTCTGGAAATCGATGTACGATTTTCGTGGTCCTGACGGCTGCTGGTACGGCTGCACGCTGCAATGCGCGCATTCAGTTCCGCATTTCCATCTGCAGACCGGTCCGTACAAGGGTCAGGCGGTCAATGTTGACGGCCCGGAATATGAATCCCTGGGCGCATTGGGATCCAACCTGGGCATTTTCGATGGACCGGCAGTGCTTGAGTTGTGTTTCTATTGCGATACCTACGGCATTGACACAAT
Source organism: Anaerolineaceae bacterium (assembly GCA_034428895.1). Lineage (GTDB taxonomy): Bacteria > Chloroflexota > Anaerolineae > Anaerolineales > Anaerolineaceae > UBA6107. The sequence goes on along the minus strand of DAOUGM010000073.1, from coordinate 21,765 downwards.
TTCTGCGGGTAATGCGATGGCGTTCGCTTTTGAGTGTTATGAACTGGGCATCCTGGATAAGAAGAAGACTGGCGGTCTTGAATTGACCTGGGGGAACGGCCATTCTGCACTCGAACTGCTGCATCAAATGGCAAGGGGAGAAGGTTTTGGTGTGATCGTTGGCAAAGGCGTGCGCCAGATGAGGCGCTTGTTTGCCGAAAAGTACGGCGCCGATGAGCAGCAACTTCTCGACATTGGCATGGAGATCAAGGGTCTGGAAATCTCGGAATACATTTCACGGGAATCCCTGGCGCAGCAGGGCGGTTACGCGCTGGCATCCAAAGGACCGCAGCACGACGAAGCCTGGTTGATCTTTATGGATATGGTGCACAAGCAGCTTCCCACTTTCGAGATCAAAGCAGAAGCGCTGCATTATTTCCCGGTATGGCGCACCTGGTTCTCATTGCACGGTCTATGCAAGCTGCCGTGGAACGATATCATCCCGGCATCCAATAAAACTGCCAAGGAGCCTGCCAAGGTGCCGGAACATGTGGAAAATTACTGCTGGCTGTATGAGGGAATGACAGGCAAGAAGACCACCCCGGAAGATCTAATGCTGCAATCTGAGAAGGTTTACAACTTTCAGCGGTTGTTCAATTTTCGACTGGGATTCGGCACACGCGAACACGATTATCCTCCGTACCGGTTGATCGGACCGGCGACTGATGTGGAATACAACGACCACCAGGAAAGATACGATTCCCAACTCAAGGAAACGGTTGGAGTCGATCCGGCGGATTTGTCTGTGTCAGAAAAGATCGCGAAATTAAGGCAGTACCGCGAAGATCAATATGAGCAACTGGTGGATGCGGTGTATACACGACGCGGCTGGTCAAAGAATGGAATTCCCACAGAAGAGACCGTCCGCAGGCTGGGGATTGATTTTCCTGATGTGCTCAAATTAATCCGGGCAAACCGTGATTGACAGGTCACCTTGCCGACGGATCATTTTTCGAAAATCACATCGGTAACCAGGATGGTATTGCATCCTGAATCTTTCCAAAATCCAATATATCGGCCGGCAGAATCCCACCCGTCGATGCGGTAGATTTCATATCCTTTAACGGTTACTTTGTCGCCATTTTTTATTTGCTGCAATTGTTGGTATACATCCTGGTTCATGGGAAGCGTGTGCAAAAGGTTGATCGATCCATTCGGTTGGGAACCTGTCCTGGATTTCCAGGAGAAATGATGGTTGGATACCCTCGTGGAAACAAGGTCAGGATCCTGGAAATCTCCCCGGGTAATCAGGACATCGTGGCTTAATATGGCAAATTTCCCGGAAAGAATGGGAGAGTTGTGTCTGACCGTCCCGGAAAAAGACTGCCCTGGGTCCTTTTCATAATCAAGTTCCCACGATCTTCCATCTGCCAGGGATATTCGATGAAATCCATCGCTAACGACCATGGCATCAAAATTTTCCAAAGTATTGTTGGTAAACAAGGTATGGAGTTCCGGCCTGAAAACGAGCAGCAGACCGAGCAGCAGTAAAACGACAGAAGTGGAAAGAGCATAAGGGGCAAGCGCCTTGAAAGAATCGCGCAAGGGAATTTTCATGTATTTTCTCGAAGTAAAATATTTGAAATTGATAGTGTATAATCTGGATGATCAAAGTGTTGGAGGTATTTATAAGTTTATACGAAAATCAAAAATCGGAAAGTTTAGCGCATGGACCGGATGCAACTCCGGTTGACGAGGATGAGGGTTCTCTGCCGCAGGGCAGAGTTAACCGGTAAACCCGGGAAAATCGAAAGATCAGCGGATGCCCTCCAGGCCGAACAGGCTTGCACTTTCCATAAAACTGCAATCGAGAAAAATAACCACAGGGATGTTTCGTCCCTGTATCTGAACCATATTCTTGGAGGAATGTATGTGCGGCATTGTTGGATATATCGGAGAGAAAGACGCAACACCGATCATATTGAACGGATTAAAAAAATTGGAGTATCGCGGATATGACTCTGCTGGATTGGCCATCCTGACCAACGGCCATATAGAGATCCGGCGCGATGCGGGAAAACTCAAGAACCTGGAACAGCATGTTGTTGATTACCCGATTTCCGGCAGGTTGGGAATTGGACACACGCGTTGGGCGACACATGGAGAACCATCCGCACGGAATGCGCACCCGCATTTGTCCAGCACCGGTGAAGTGGTGGTGGTGCATAACGGGATCGTGGAAAATTTTATCGAACTCAAGGAAGAACTCCTGGCAGATGGAGTTGAGTTTCAGTCGGATACCGATACCGAGACCATTGTGCAGTTGATCGACAAATACTTTACGAATGGCAACGATCTGGAGGAGGCTGTGCGGCAAACTCTGGAACGCTTGAAAGGCGCGCACGGCATCGTGGTTTTTTCATCACGCGAACCGGATAAGATCGTTGCAGCGCGTATCGGAAATGCCGGCGGGGTGGTGATCGGCCTTGGCGAGGGAGAGAACTATATTGCCTCGGATATTCCCGCAATTTTGGAACATACCAGGAGGTTGATCTTTCTTGAGTCGCGCCAGATGGCAGTTGTTACGCGAACAGGTGTCTCAATTTCAATGATCGAGGGAAGGAAGCTCACTCCCCAAATTTCGACGGTCGCATGGGATCCAATTTCTGCTGAAAAGGGCGAATTCCGCCATTTCATGCAAAAGGAAATCCATGAGCAGGTCAGATCTCTCACCGATACACTCGCTGGAAGGGTCGATTTCGAGGAAGGTCAAATCCGGCTTCCGCAGCTCAACCTGACGACAGAACGGGCGCGTGAGATCCAAAAGATCATCCTGACCGCCTGCGGAACGGCTTCATACGCCGGAATGGTGGGGCGCATCCTGATCGAACGCATCGCTCGCATCCCAACAAGTATGGAGATCGCATCCGAATTCAGGTATTCGGATCCAATCGTGGACGATAAAACGACCATGATCGCCATCAGTCAATCTGGCGAAACAGCCGATACCCTGGCCGCCATGGATGAAGCTCGGAAAAAGGGTGCACAGCTCTGGTCGATCGTTAATGCCATTGGTTCCCAGGCAATGCGCATCGCGGATGGGTATATTTCCATGCAAACCGGACCGGAGATTGGCGTGGCATCGACAAAGGCCTTTACCGCACCTCTAATCGATCTTTACATGCTGGCTCTGCTGCTGGCTGACCTGCGGGGTGCGATCAATTCGAAAGAAAGAAACGAGCTGGTGGAAGACCTCAGACTGGTTCCGGAACTGGCCGGGCGCGTTTTGGATCGCGAACCCGAAGTGGAGGAAACCGCTCATTTTCTAAAGGATACGCGTGATATGCTCTACCTGGGGCGAGGGATCAATATGCCCATCGCTTTTGAAGGGGCGTTGAAGCTGAAGGAAATCTCGTATATTCACGCCGAGGCTTACGCGGCGGGAGAGATGAAACACGGTCCCATTGCTTTGATCGACAAGGACATGCCTGTACTGGCACTGGCAACTAAAGACCCGTGGTATGAAAAAATGATCTCGCAAATCGAACAGGCCAAGGCGAGGGGAGGTATCGTTATAGCAGTAGCGACGGAAGGCGATGAACGAGTCGCTTCGCTGGTGGACCGCGTATTGTGGGTGCCTGAAACTCCCTGGATGCTCAGCCCGGCGATCAACGTCATTCCGCTGCAGATTCTTGCCTACCACATCGCTTCATTGCGCGGTTTGGATGTGGATCAACCCAGGAACCTGGCAAAATCCGTTACTGTCGAATAGTTCAATCCATAAAAGAAGATAAATTAATCGCCTGGTTACCCAGGCGATTTTGGATTGATCAAATCCACCAGGCATTCTAGTATCAGATCCTTGAGCGCGGCATCAGGTAATAATTCTGATATGGGTTCTTTTTTGATAACGATCAAAGGCCCTGTTGAGCTGGCTTCCCAATGAATATCGAATCCCAGTTGTTCTAAATGTTGGATCATCGCTGATATCCTGACCGAAGGAGGACCTGCAACCTCCACTTGGGCGACCAGGCTGGCAGCGATCTTCCTTGCCAGCAGATTTTTCTCCCGGGAAGTCAGGCGCATCTGGGTTAATCCTGATGCAAGCGAGGTCAGCATGTTTCGCATCAGGCGAACATTCGGCTTGGCCTTCAAGCGGAACATCGCCGCCGGTCTGCCCGGACCATTTTGGAATTGTCCGGCAGTCCGTTCGATTTTCTCATCCCGAATTAAAGCATGCAGATGATGACGGATATCCGCTTTGGTTAGTCCAAGGTCACGACTGATCTGATCGACCGTGGAAGGACCGTGAGTATCCAAATATTTTAAAAATTTAGATAAAGTATTCATTCGAATTAAGATAATAAATTTTATCTTAATTATAGTATTGACAGATATCAAAGGCAAGATAGAATGAAGCCAACGGGAACGATAAACGAGGTGGATATGGATAAAAATGATCTGAACAAGCCAGGTGTTGAAATTCCTCCGGACATTCAAAACCAGGTGGCGATCACCACGCTGGATCGCATTTACGATTGGAGCCGCAGCAACTCGCTGTGGCCGATGATGTTTGGTCTGGCATGCTGCGCCTTCGAAATGATCTGCGCGGCAGCCAGCCGGTATGACATCTCGCGCTTCGGCATGGAGGTGATGCGCCCAAGTCCGCGGCAGGCGGATGTGATGATCGTGGCTGGAACGGTCACCAAAAAGATGGTGCCCCAGATCGTGCGCTTATACAACCAGATGGCTGAACCCAAGTACGTGATCGCCATGGGCGCCTGCGCCTCCGGCGGAGGTCCATTCAAGGAAGGCTATAACGTGGTACCCGGCATCGATAAATTCATTCCGGTGGATGTCTACATCACCGGCTGCCCTCCAACGCCGCAGGCCTTGCTGCACGGATTGATCACGCTGCAGGAAAAGGTAAAAACCGAGAGCATTTCCAATTCACGCTGGTACCGCAGAGAACCCGTCGAGGCGATTCCGATACCCGTGTTGGGACCCGACCTTTTCGACCCGCGGAAAAAGGAGATCATTAAATTTGAAACCCATAAGCCGGTCGAAGAACCAGCGGTGGATATAGGCCAAGAAGGAGCAGGCCAATGAGCGACCTTCCCGTTACTACTGAACTTTACACCGATCTCATATCTGCCTTTCCGGAGGAGGTGCATATAGAAACACGCCCCGGATTTTCCGGTATTGTGGTCAACACCACGGCTTTGACATCGGTAATGACCTTCCTCAAAGACAGGATGGATTTCGATTATCTTTCTTCGATCACCGGGGTGGACGATTTTCCGGAAAATCAATTGGAAGTGGTTTACCACCTTTTTCGATCCACCGGCGGCAGCGGAGTGGTTTTGCGGGTCTTGACCGAACGCGAGAATCCGGTTATTCCTAGCGCCATGCCCCTCTTCCCCAGCGCCGAATTCCAGGAACGAGAGATCTGGGATCTGTATGGAGTGAAATTTATTGGGCACCCAGATTTGCGGCGTATATTTATGTGGGAGGGGTTTGAGGGACATCCAATGCGAAAGGATTGGAAGGAGCCACTCTATGAAGAGGATGTCAAACCCTTTAAAAGCCGCTGGCCGGAAGGCAAGGGCAACCATCCGGAAGCGTTGAATCCATATGACGACAACGTACAATACCCGCGCGAATTTGATCCCGACAAATTCATCCCGGATGGTGAACAATCGCTATATCAAACTCTGCAAAGAATCACGCCGGATTCTGCTGAAGGCCTGAAAACAGAAAGATTGATCGTCAACCTGGGACCGCAACACCCTTCCACCCACGGCGTGTTCCGCATGGCGGCTGTGCTGGAGGGAGAGACGGTCATCGATCTCAAGCCGGTGTTTGGGTACATGCACCGCAATCATGAAAAGATCGGGGAACGCAACACCTTTCTGCAAAATATGCCCTTTACTGACCGGCTGGATTATCTCTCATCGATGAGCAATAATTTCGGTTACGCGCTGGCAGTGGAAAAGCTGATGGGCATCCAACCACCCGAGCGTGCCGATTTTCTGCGCGTGATGATGGCTGAATTGACCAGGATTGCCAGCCATTTGATCTCCATCGGTTTTCTGCTGAATGACCTGGGCGCCTTTTTTACTCCATCACTTTATGCGCTGGAGGAACGCGAACTGATCCTGGATATTTTCGAATCCGTGGCAGGGTCGCGCATGATGTGCAATTACTTCCGCTTCGGGGGTGTGGTGCGCGATATCACGGAAAGTGACTTTAAGCGGATCAGGCACCTGGTGGAGGAACGGCTTCCACGCAAGATCGATGACATTGACCGCTACCTGACGAAAAACGAGATCGTCCGCGCACGCTGCGAAGGCGTGGGAGTTTTGACCGGGGCGGATGCCATTGCTAATGCGGCAGCAGGTCCCCTTCTTCGCGCATCGGGGGTTCCATACGATATTCGGCGCGCCGATCCTTACAGCATCTATGACCGGTTTGAGTTTGATGTGTGCTACCGCAATCATGGTGATGTTTACGACCGTTACCTGGTACGGCTGGATGAGATTCGGCAGAGCCTGAGAATTCTCAAGCAAATCGTACAGCAACTCCCCCAGGGACCAGTAATGGCAGGCAAGGTGCAGTACCTGGTCAAGGTACCAGCGGGCGAAGTATACAGCCGGGTGGAAGGTCCGCGGGGAGAATTGGGTTATTACGTGGTTTCTGACGGTAAACCCAATCCGAAGCGCTACCATGTTCGTGCTCCATCGTTGATCAATTTGACCGGGCTGGCGCAAATGTGCAAAGGCGGCAAGGTTGCAGATGCCGTGACCGTGCTGGGATCAGTTGATATTGTGCTGGGTGAAGTTGACCGATAGGAAGGAGGAAAAATGAACGGATTTGGAATCATCAAAGGATTGGCAGTCACCATTGGTCATTTTTTCTCAACCTACTGGGTGGACCTGGTATCGCCAAAACAAGCCAGGAAAAGAAGGGGTACGGCCGCCGCCGACGGTCTCTTCACAGTTCAGTACCCGGAAGAGTCGCTGGTCATCCCGGAAGAGTTCCGCGTAATCCCATTCCTGTTGTACCAATTGAACGAAGAAGGCGAACGAAAGTATCGTTGCACTGCCTGCGGCATCTGCGCCAAGGTGTGCCCCACTCAATGCATTTGGATCAAGCGCAGGAAGGATGAGGAAACAGGAAGGCCAATTCCGGAATCGGAGGAATTCTATATCGATATCGATAAATGCATGAATTGTGGTTCCTGCGCGGAGTTTTGCCCGTTCGATGCGATCAAGATGGATCACGATTTTGAAATATCCACTTATTCCCGGGGGGAATCGCACATTTATGATAAAGAGAAATTAGGGAAACCTCTCGATTATTATGCTACAATTCGTCCAGCCAATTTTGCGGCGGAAGAAGCCGAACGTGCAGCGAAAGCAACTGCAGGAAAAGCCTAGATAGATGTTCAATTCAGATACGGAACTTCTTTTTCCCATACGGGTAATTCCCTCTTTACGCAATCTGCGCGGAGACGAATGGAAGTTATTGATCGACCGGTTGTCAGCCGCAAATGTCGACCAGCTCGACCTGGTGGCTTTTACAGCCATGATCACAAGGCTGGCAAGCTGTAATGCCTGCAACGCGGATTCCTTCCGTGCCATGCGTGGTTGTACGCAGTGCGCACGGTTGATCATTCGAAGGTACAAGAATTCCGATCATGATCTGGTCGAACTCTTCATAAACGCACGCAAGGAAGTGGATGAGTATCTTGGCAAGATCACGAATTAATGCAAAAATTGTAAATAAATAAATGGCGGCACCGGTGAACTTACCGAATTTTTCCAGCCAATTATTTGTGCTGATGAGAAAGTGGATTGAACTATGGAACAGGAATTAATTCAGAAAATTGTTGGAGTACGCTTTTCAAAAGTCGGCAAGATCTATTATTTTGACGGCACGAAAATTGAAAACCTGCGTGTCAATGATGTAGTAGTAGTCGAAACCAGCCGCGGATGGCAGTTGGGAGAAGTTGTGCTGTTCGTCGATCAACCAGAAAAACCATCTGAAGGCGGTTTTAAACCGTTAACACGTCTGGCAACTCCAAAAGATCTGCTTCAAAGGCAGGCCTGGCAGGCCAAGGAACCCGAAGTCTTGGAGGAATGCCAAAAAAGGGCAAAAGAATTGAAGCTTGCGGGTATCAAGATCGTTTCCAGTGAATACAGTTTTGACGGCTCCAGGTTGACCATTCTTTTCAGCAGTGATTCGGAAGAAAAGGCCGAGTTGAGGTCATTGCGTTCGGATATGCAAAAAATGTTTGCACCCGCCCAGGTGGAAATCCGCCAGGTTGGACCGCGTGACGTGGCCAAGATCATGGGCGGCATGGGGGCGTGCGGATTGGAATGCCGCTGTTGTACGAAATTTATCACCGAGTTCAGTTCCATCTCGATCAAAATGGCAAAAGAGCAGGGTATATCGCTGACTCCCACCGAAATCACCGGCATGTGCGGCCGTTTGCGCTGCTGCCTGATCTATGAGTATGAGAATTATCTGGAAGCTCGCAAGACAATGCCGAAAAAGAACAAGCAGGTAATCACTCCTGATGGGCCAGGAAAGGTGGTTGATGTATATCCGATCCGGGAATTCGTGCTGGTGGAACTCCCGGAGGTTGGCAGAAGAGAATATCACAAAGATGATCTGCAAATCGTGGAAGACAAGGAAACCTTGGATAAGGCTGCCGCAACGTTTGTTCAAAAACATGGCGCTGGCGGTGGATGCGGGCAGTGCAATCTCAAGTAATCAGTCATGAATTGTGAAAATTTCGAAGAATGGGTGGGAAAGAAAAACATCCTGGTGATCCTGGCACACCCGGACGACCCGGAATTTTTCTGCGGTGCGATGATCGCGAAATGGTGCGACCAGGGGCATAACGTGATGTATTGCCTGATCACCAAAGGGCAGCGCGGCTCGGAGGATGCTCAGATCTCCGTGGCGAAAATAGAACAAACCAGGATCGCCGAACAACAGGCAGCAGCGAGTGTGTTGGGCGTATCAAGGGTCGACTTTCTTGACCACATGGATGGAGAACTGGTTCCCGATCTGAAATTGCGTGAAGACATCATCAGGTTGATCCGAATGATGAAGCCTGAAATCGTTGTCACATCAGACCCGCAGAACCTTTTTCCAGCCATCAACCGCATCAACCATCCGGATCACCGCGCTGCAGGTCAGGCGGTGATCGATGCTGTATTTCCGGCAGCGGGGAATCCGCGTGTTATTGTCATGGATAAAAACGGTGAACCTGTTCCTCCGCATCAGGTGGAGGAAGTATGGTTGGCGTATACCCACCAACCTGATCTAAAAATTGAGTTGGGCAAATATTTCGAAAAAAAGGTGAGTGCACTTTTGTGTCACGTCTCTCAAATCAGGGAGACGAGCGATGCGTTTCGTGAACGGATGAAAACCAGGTGGGAAAAAGATCCAAAAACCGGTGAAGAACATTACTTTGAGAAATTTAAACGCATCCAATTCTAAACTAAAAAATCAGATTAATATAATTAAATAACCCAAAAAGCATAACATTTGTCATGCTTGACACTTGATATTGGGTTTGATATACTCGATTCATAGGAATAATCATATTTAAAAATGGTATTCTATGACACCATCGCAATTATCAAAAAATGATCTTTCCGAATTTTTGAATTATCTCGCAGCAATCCCGGAAGACGGCGACCAGCGAATTCCCCCCTTAAATGTATTAAGTCAACAGTTGGGCATCAGCGTGGCTACTCTGCGCGAGCAATTGGAAGTAGCGCGCATGCTTGGCGTAGTCGAGGTAAAGCCCAAAGCCGGGATTCGAAAACTCCCATACGATTTTCGCGCTGCACTGGTTGCCAGCCTGGCTTATGCTGTCGAATCCAGGTCGCTATCTTTTGAAATGCTTTCCGATCTACGAAAACATCTCGAATCTGCGTATTTTCTTGAGGCCGCACAATCCTTGACGGTCACGGATATTGATCAGTTGTCCAACCTGGTACGGAAAGCTCAGGCGAAGATTACAGGTATACCCGGGCAAATTCCTGGGTCAGAGCACCGGGAATTTCATCTTCTTATTTATAAAAACATCGGAAATCCCTATCTTCTGGGTCTCTTCGAAGCTTATTGGGAAATTTATAGAATGGCTGGTTTGGAAATCTATCCTGACCTGTCTTATGCCGATCGGGTGTGGCAATATCACGCGCGTATCGTGGAACAGATCAAGACCGGGAATTACAACCAGGGCTTGAAGTATTTGTTGGAACATATGGATCTTGTCAATCAAAGAACAAAGGTATTTCCGCGGCTCTCGTTCGAATAAAATACCCTTCAATGGAGCATCCTTTTTTATGACCCAACCAAATATGATCGAGAATGATTTCTGCATCACTTTCAGTACGGTAAATGGTTCAGGAAGCACGACTGCGAACATTTCTCTGATGCGCGCACTTTTCCGCATGGGAATCCCCGTTTCGGGAAAAAACATTTTTCCTTCCAATATTCAAGGTCAGGCAACATTTTTCACGCTGCGTCTGAGCAAGGCAGGATACCTGTCAAGGGTACAGGAAGATGACATAGTCGTTGCCATGAACCCCGGCACGCTTGCGCAGGACATCGCTTCATTGGTGGAGGGGGGCGTCCTGCTCATTCCGGATGATTTCAAGGTCTCGGATATCCGAAAAGACATCATCGTCTACCCGATGCCGGTACGTAAATTGATCAAGGAAGCCAGCATCCCGCCGCACCTGCGTGACTACATCGCCAACATGGTCTATGTTGGGATCCTTGCCCATTTGCTGAAGATCGATATGAAAATGATCTATGAAGCGTTGGATTTTCACTTCAAGGGAAACCAAAAAGCGATCGATTCCAACTTCAACATTGTCAAGGCAGCATACGAATGGGGGCAGCAGAACCTGGAAAAGAAAGACCGGTATATCACTTCGGTTATGAACGGCACTGAAGGTTACATTATGGCGGACGGAAATACCGCCGCAGCACTGGGCGCGATCTATGGAGGTGTGCAATTTTCAGCGTGGTATCCGATCACACCAGCCACCAGTTTGGCCGAAACCCTTAACGAATATCTGCCAAAACTTCGCATCGATGCGGAAACCGGAAAGGAAACCTACGCTGTCGTACAGGCGGAGGATGAATTGGCTGCAATCGGTATGGTGATTGGAGCAGGATGGGCAGGGCTGCGGGCGATGACTTCCACCTCCGGGCCGGGATTATCGCTGATGACCGAATACATTGGGTTGGCATATTATGCCGAGGTCCCGGTGGTCATTTGGGATGTGCAGCGGGTTGGACCCAGTACCGGCATGCCCACCCGCACTGCGCAGGGCGATCTGACGATGGTCAACTTTATCAGTCACGGCGATACACAGATGATCATCCTGATACCGGGCTCGGTGGACGAATGTTTTGACTTCGGTTGGAAAGCGTTCGACATCGCCGAACGTTATCAAACGCCGGTTGTGGTCATGTCTGATCTGGATTTCGGCATGAATCAGTGGATGACCAGGAAATTCCAGTATCCGGATCAGCCCATGGATCGCGGCAAGATACTTTGGGAAGAAGACCTGGAGAAATTACTGGAACGAACAAAGGGTGAATGGGGCAGATACCTTGATATCGATGGAGATGGGATTCCTTATCGCACAGTGGTTGGGAACCAGCATACCAAAAGTGGATATTTCACCCGCGGAACCAGCCATGATGAATTTGCTAATTATTCCGAAGATGGCGTGGTGTGGGAAAGAGTGTTTGGACGCATCGCGAAAAAGATCGAAAATGCGCGAGAAGCACTGCCCAAACCCATCATTTCCGCGCATCCGGGCGCAGAAGTGGGCATCATCTCTTCCGGATCAGCTGACCCGGCTATTATTGAGGCCAGGGACATGCTCCAAAAGGACGGGATACGAACCGATTATCTGCGCGTGCGTAGTCTGCCATTTTCTCATGAAATACGAGACTTCATTGAATCTCACAGGGAAGTATTTGTGGTCGAGGTCAACCGTGACGGACAACTGCTGCAGCTGCTGACTATGGAATATCCAGACGTAGCCTACAAATTGAAAAAGGCTGCACACATGGATGGATTGCCGTTGACCGCAAAATGGATCAGAAAAGAGATTCTGTCGAAGGAGGAGAAATAAAATGACTGTACCCGCGACATCACAGAATCAAAGCACCAACCTTATCGGTCTTACACGGGCGGATTATCGCGGAGCGCCATCCACCTTGTGCCAGGGATGTGGTCACAATGGCATTGCTGCACAGATCGTGGCCGCTTGTTTTGAAATGAATCTGATACCAGAAAAGGTCGTGAAGTTTAGCGGAATTGGCTGTTCGAGCAAGAGTCCCACCTACTTCCTGGGCCGCTCATTCAGCTTTAATGGGGTGCATGGAAGAATGCCTTCGATGGCGTTGGGCGCTCTGTTTGCCGATATCACGATGGAAGCCATTGGATTAAGCGGCGACGGTGATACGGCCAGTATTGGGCTGGGGCAATTCAAACACCTGGTACGCAGGAACGTGCCCATGGTATATATCGTTGAAAATAACGGAGTTTACGGATTGACCAAGGGTCAATTCTCCGCCACCGCGGAAAAGGGATTATATCTAAAGAAACAGGGCGTTAATCCTTTCCTACCCGTGGATATTGCCATGGAAGCGCTGGTCTCAAATGCCACATTTGTGGCTCGCTCTTTTGCGGGCGATCCAAAGCAGGTAAAGGAATTGATCAAAGCAGCCATAGCACATAAAGGGATTGCGGTTATCGATATCATCAGTCCGTGTGTGACCTTTCACAACCATGAGGATTCTTTTCATTCGTACTCGTTTGGTAAGACACACGAGGAACCTCTGCACGAGATCTCTTTGGTGCTGGCGAAAGAGGAGATCACGGTCGAAGATTTCGAAACTGGAACGACGCGCGAAGTCACGCTACATGACGGAAGTACAGTTGTACTGAAGAAACTTGAAAATGAATACGACCCTACCGATAAATGGCAGGCGCTGCGCATGCTGGAGGAAGCCGCAAACAATAACTGGTTATTGACCGGTCTGCTGTATGTGAATCCGGAGGTTCCCACGATTTTCGATAAATACAACCTTCCAGAAACGCCGTTGAACCGCTTGCCGGCTCAAAAGCTGCGCCCATCGAAAGAGACGATGGATCAGATCAACCAGATGATGTTTTAGAGGGCGTAAAGAAAATTGCTGCGTTATATCGTTTTTTGATACGTCCTGTGGGTTTTTGTTAAAGTAACACCCAAGTTTTGCATGTCCGATTTACTGCGGAAGTTGCGTTCATCCACCTGAACCACTTCCGCTCTTTTTATTTTTGGATTCCGAATCACTTTATCCAATTCCGCATAAAGAAGGACATTTCCTCCCAACCCCTGGTATTCAGGAAGCAAACCTACACCGTTCAAGTCGATGACGCGGGGAGACCGTTTCTCAAAGAGGATCAGCATCCAACCGAAGGGGAACAAATGCCCGTGACATCTTTGGATCGATCTGTTGATGTCTGGGTAAGCAAGGATGAATCCGGCGATGTCCTCATTGTGCATGATCAGTTTGATGTATTTTGGGTCGGCGATGGCGAGAATGTCATGGGAGAGGAGAGCGAATTCCTGTGTTGTTGATGGATAATAGGATGGATTATCGGTGAAGGCTTTGTGATGTACATCATCGATTTTGGAAATCCAAGGTTCGATTTCGGCAACTTCCTGGAAATCGCGGATGGAAAAATTGCCTCGTGAGAGGACCTTTTCGGCAATTTTATGAATCGCCTGGTCGGGGTGTTTTTCAAGAATTCCCGAGAAATGATCATACGCTTTGGAAAAACCACAGGATTCAAGCAATTTTCCGTAATATGGAAGATTATAAGGGATTCCCATTGCCGGTATTGCCTCAAACCCTTTGACCAGAACACCTATGCCGCTGGAGCGCAGGAATCCGCGAGCTCCCAGGATGGAGGTTAACCCGCGTCCACGTGCCCAATCCTGTGCAGCATCGATGAGTTTCTCTGCCACCTGGGGATCATCAATGGATTCAAAATAGTAGAAAAAGGCGGTCCTTTCATGGTGAAAGCTGCAATAATTCCTGTTATGCAAAATCGCCAGGCGGCCAAGGATTTCTCTTTTGCTTTCCACTATGATAAAGTCAGCTTCCGAATGAGCATAAAAAGGGTGCCTGGCAGGATTCATCACCCGTTCGATCTCCCCAGACAGCGGAGGCACCCAATAAGGATTGCCGCGATACAACGAAAATGGAAACGACTTGAAAGTTCGAACGTCTGAATGTTTTTCCTTGTTCAGTATTCGTGTTTGCAAGGTACCCCCCCTTGGGGCTATACTTTTTCGCCAACTGAATGAAGCAATGCCAGATTGGGCAGGCGCATGGCACCCACCGGGAACCCCGAAATTAACACAACCTGTTGCCCCATCTTGAAGTTCTTGTGTTCCATCAGGTTCTTGTCCACACTGCGCACCATTTCCTCCAGGCTGTTGGCGAACGGCACGAGTACAGGGGTAACTCCCCAGTACAAGCTCAAAACAGGTAAAGTTCGAATATCAGGTGTGAAAGCAAAGATGGGAACGCGCGGTCGTGCTTTGGACATTAACAAGGCCGTTTTGCCGCTTTGAGTGAAAACGGCGATATTGGTGACGTTCCGGTCGTGTGCCAGGGTCTTGGCAGCATTGGATATGACCAGGGCATCATCCTGCAAGGCTTCTTTGGGAAATTCCTCGATATGACTCCATTCGACCATGTGTTTTTCGGCTTCCCGAATGATCGAATCCATCATTTTTACGCTGTCGATGGGATACGAACCCGCGGCGGTTTCTGCAGACAGCATGACTGCATCGGTACCGTCAAAGATGGCGTTGGCTACATCCGAAGCCTCGGCGCGAGTTGGACGCGGGCTGCTGATCATGGATTCGAGCATTTGTGTGGCAGTGATGACAATCTTGGCGTGCCGGTTGGCACACTGGATGATCTCTTTTTGAACGATGGGAACGAGCGCCGGAGAGGTCTCCACTCCCAGGTCTCCCCTGGCCACCATAACGCCATCCGCAGCATGCATGATCGAATGTAAATTCTTTACTGCATCCGGACGTTCGAGTTTGGCAATAATGGGTGTATTCGAATGTTCTGGATTGAGCGCTTTCATTGTCTCGCGGACAAGGATGATATCCACTGCCGACTCGACAAAGGAAATGGCAACAAAATCCACACCGTTCGCCAGTCCAAATTCCAGGTCTTTCCGATCCTTTTCGGTAAAACGTGGAATTCCCAGGTCAACGCCCGGCAGGTTTACCCCTTTATTGGATTTTAATAGACCGCCTTGCACAACCTTTGTGGATACCGTATCCCCAGTGACCCCGGTTACCTGCAATTCCATTTTTCCGTCATCGAGCAGGATCCGATTGCCTGGTTTCACCGCCCGCGCAAGGTTGGGAACATCCAGCGGCAGGCAGATCTCAGGTCCATCGAAACATTCTTTTCCGGCACCGATCATGAACAACGCCAGTTGGGAACCGGTATTTAATTGAATTCCTTCTTCTGGAAGCACTCCCACCCTGAGCTTTGGACCTTGAAGGTCTTGAAGGATGGCGACCGGTTTCCCACATTCCTGCGAACATTGCCTGATCAATTTAAGATTCGACAGGTGGGTTTCATGCGTGCCGTGTGAAAAATTCATACGAGCCACGTCCATCCCTGCATCGATCAGCTTAATAATGGTCGCTTTATCCGAGGAGCTGGGACCCAACGTGCAAACAATTTTCGCAAAACGTACCATGAGATTAATCCTCGTAGATTTTCAATAGTCGTAGTATTTATTGTATTCGATTATCAGGAAAAATCAAAAACCGTGTGATACTTTCCATCACACGGTCTTTGGATATCCAGAAATGAAATGCTAGACCAGCAGCTTGTAGAGGACGGCCTTCTGGGCGTGCAGCCGGTTGTGCGCCTGCGGGAAGATGACCGAATGCGGACCGTCAGCCACCTCGTCGGTGAGTTCCTGGCCGCGATGAGCCGGAAGGCAATGCATCACGATCACGTCTTTATCCGCTTCTTCCACCAGTTTCTGGTTGACCTGGTAAGGCGGGAAAACAGCCTTGCGTTTTTCGGTTTCGGCTTCCTGTCCCATGCTGGTCCAGGTATCGGTGTAGATGATATGGGCATTTTTTACCGCTTCATGTGGATCGCGGATGAAGGTGGTCTTGCTTCCGGACTCCGCAGCAAATTTCTTGCCCAGTTCGATTGCTTCAGGGAGCATATCGTAACCTTCCGGGCTGGCGAGGGTGAAGTTCGCTCCCAGTTTGGCGCAAATATGCAGAAGAGAAACGGCCACGTTATTTCCATCACCCAGGTAAGTCACGTTCAAGCCCTTGAGCGAACCGAATTTTTCGATGATGGTTAATGCATCTGCCATCGCCTGGCATGGATGGTTATAGTCGCTCAATCCATTGACCACCGGGACAGAAGCCCATTTGGCAAGTTCAAGAACATGTGCATGGTCGAACACGCGGGCCATGATGGCATCCACATACCCGGAGATGACTCGGGCAACATCCGCAATGGATTCACGCTGACCGAGACCAATCTCAGCCGGTGAGAGGTAAAGCGCATCTCCACCCATGTGGCGCATCGCCATATCAAAGCTTACGCGAGTACGCAAACTGGGTTTTTGAAAGATCATCGCCAGGACCTTACCCTTGAACAGGGGTTGGTTGCCGCCAGCGAAGTGTTCTTTTTTCAATTGGATTGCCAGATCGAGCATTTCTTGTAGTTCTTTTGGAGAATAATCGGATACCGCAAGAAAATCTTTTTTCATACTTTTCCTCTCGTTTATTTTTGTTGTGGATTGCCCATTGAGTATAGCATAGCGCTGAATAATGGACAGTATCCTAGCAAATTTACACTAGCCAAATTGAATTTTCCGTATAGCCTGACGAACCAAAAAATCCATCACCGGGTACAATCCACCACCCAATAGATTATGGGCGAAGTAGAGTAATTTACCTTCCGCTCCCGGCAGAATGATGTATTTATTCCTATTCACTTGTTTAATGATCTCTTGAGCAACAGCCTCAGAACTCATCAAGTTGGTGGATCCGGCTAGTTCCTTGGTGATGAACGGTTTGTATTTGGTTTCATAATCCAATTGCGGAGTTTGGGTATCCGGAGGAAACACGACCGATACATGAATTCCATAGGGCTTCAGTTCAGAGCGCAGTGCATCGGAAAACCCGGATACTGCAAATTTTGAAGCGCCATATGCGGTGTATCCGTACAAACCGATAAAACCGGCAATAGACGAAATATTTACGATCGTACCGGAACGTCTTTTTTGCATTTCCGGTACCAGATTCTTCAGGACATTGACCGTACCAAAATAATTGACATCCATCATCCAATCAAAGATCTCAGGTTTTAGCGCAGTGAAAGTACCGGGATGGGCGACGCCGGCACTATTGATCACCAGGTCTGGAATTCCATGCGTGGCAGTGAAGGTATCCAGTTCCTGGTTCAATTCCGCGCGCTTAACAACATCAGCCTGAATTGGAATGATCCTTTGTTGATCCGAAAGAGCGGATTTGGATAAGGTGGATACGGCTGAATCCAGCATTTCCTTGTGACGGGCGAGTATGGCTACGCTGCATCCTGCATTAACAAGTTCATTCGCCAGTGCATAACCGATCCCGCTGGTGCCGCCGGTAATGAGAGCCAATTTTCCAATATAAGAAATCATTTTTTCCTTCCTGAGAAGACTTGCCTAATGACCGCAGGAAGCGCAGGAGCCCCCGGAACATCCGCCGCATCCACCCGAGTGCGAGGAGAATGAACCGCCTTCGGTTTTAGAAAAACAGGCTGATGCAACCCGGCGTGTTTTTACCGAGGTACATTTCGAACAGTGAATTTCTTTATCCGCATCCTTGATCGAACGTAGTGCTTCGAATTTTTTACCGCAATCTTGACATTGATACTCATAAATGGGCATTTTTGTTCAAATCTCCTTGATGTCCTGCGATTGTAATCCGTTTTCGATGTGCTGTGATGAATGATGAAGATGATTTGTCAACGCATACAATGCAATTCCGGCAGAGACAGCCACATTCAGCGATGTTTTTTTACCAAACATGGGAATGTTTATCTCATGATCGGCGATATTCAGGATGCCTGGGTCGATACCTGAGATCTCGTTACCGATCACGAGTACGACCGGTTGGGTATGGAAGCGGAGCTGTGCAGGAATCTGAAAAAGAGAAATGGAATTGGGCGTGGTTTCGAGGGCAAGTATCAGATTTCCAGCAGTTTTCAAATCCGAGACCAGGCGTACCGCGTTGGTGTGGTAACTCCACCTTGCCAGGGTTTCAGCGCCCAGGCTGGTCTTTTTGAATTTCGGATGGTCCGGGGTGGGTGTGGTACCGCAGCAATGGATTTGTCGGACACCGACGCCATCCGCTGTGCGGAAGATCGATCCGACATTCAAAATGCTGCGCAGGTTGTCGAGCACGAGGTGAACGTCAACTTGAGCCGGATTTGCTTTCCCTTTTGGTGGCCGGTAATTCGTATACGGCAGCCCAACGGGTTTCATCGGAGATCGACACACAGGGCATAGATCAAAATGATCCACCGATAGATCGGATGAAAACCGAATCTGGCAATCCGGGTTTACGCACTCATATGCCTGGAATTGAGGTTCGCTCATGAGGCGGGCTCAAAGATCAATTCACTGCGGTTGATGGACACCGCGTTGACCGGTATGGATAATTCGTCCAGCACCTCCTCCGGTCTGCCCGTGGCACCCGGAAGAGAAACCAGCGTCATCTCCATTGTGGGGTGCGCAGAATCCATGATGTGAATGTCCTTGATCAAAGGCAAAAGATCATATTGTTTCCCACGTCTCTCGCGCATGCAGGCAGTTTGATTCAACAACGCGATCAAGCGCTGCTTCAACGCAGCGATGTCAACGGGTTCTTCAAAAACAACATTGTATTTCGCTGCGGTGACCAGCGTCTGAAGCGGAGCAGCACTCAAAGGAACATTTTCGCAGCAGGTGATGGTAATCCCCGGCTGGAGAACTTTTTCTATCTTTTCACGAACCTGGGACAATGGTTCATCGGAATCGAGCCAAAAATCGATGATCTCGTGGGAACTGGTGAACCCCAGCGGAAGGGGGCAAGCCTGGTGAATGCGCGGCTGGGGATGGAAACCTTGAGAGTACGCCAGTTTTATCTCAGCTCGTCGTAAAGTACGCTCCCAAACCTTGTGCATATCCAGGTTGCCGATATAGAGAAATTCTTCACCCCTGGAATAAGTGATTCGTATGCGCTGCATTATTTCAACTCCGGGCACAGCCATAAATTGCCAGGATTTTGGCGCCGCAGGGTATTGAATTCAGGCAGGATGCCACAGGCGTAACAATTACTGCGGCAGTCTTCCGTCAGATCGCCATTCAGCGACTTTTTATATTCTGATTCGAGATAGCGGTGCGAAACGCCCGGGTTGATGTGATCCCAGGGGAACACCTCTTCCAGGCTGCGCGGACGTGTGGTGTAGAAGTCAACGGAAAGGTGATGGGCATCGAATGCATCCATCCACACGTTGTAATTGAACTGATCCTGCCAGGCATCGAACTTTGCGCCCTTGTTCCAGGCGGTCTCGATCACATCCGCCAGGCGGCGGTCTCCGCGCGAAAGGACGGCTTCCAGGATGGTTTCTCGCGGATTCGACCAGGTCATGCGCATGCCCGGACCGCGTAACTGATCCTTAAGCAGGTTCTGTTTTTGCAATACCGAGGGCAGTGAATCCAGCGCAGCCCATTGGAAGGGTGTGTGCGGTTTGGGAACGAAGGTGCTCACACCGACGTGCAGGCTTGCGCGTTTTCCAATTACCTTGCGCCCTTCGACGATAACTTTCTTGCACAAGTCTGCGATTGCCTGGACATCTTCGATTGTTTCGCCAGGTTGGCCGATCATAAAATAGAGTTTCAGTGATTGCCAGCCTCGTGAATAAATTTCACGGGCAGTGGCAAGAAGTTGGTCGGCTTGAATGGGTTTGTTGATGATATTGCGCATGTGATCGGTGGCGGCTTCGGGTGCCAGTGTAAAACCACCCTGGCGTGCACCCTTCAATTTTTCCATCAGGTCGATCGAGAAGGACTCGATGCGCAAAGAGGGAAGGGATATGGTCAACTTTCTTTCAGAAAAACGCTCCACGATCTTCTCTGTAAGTTCTTGAATATGCGTATAGTCACTAGAAGATAAGGAGAGCAGCGCAATTTCTTCGTACCCCGTGTTCTTCAAAGCCTGTTCGAGTGAATTGAGGATGGTGTCGACCGAGCGCTCCCTGACGGGACGGTTGACCATTCCGGCATGGCAGAACCTGCAGCCGCGCGTACAACCGCGCATGATCTCCATCGCGATGCGATTGTGAACCACGTCGATGGAGGGTACGATGAATTTGGTAGGGGGATCCGGAAGCCTGGCGCACATCCTTTTCAAGATTCGTTTGGGCAGGTCATCGGATTCGGGCACTACTGCTTTGACGGTTTGATCGTCGTTGTAAACAGGCTGGTAGAGCGAGGGAACGTAAACTCCGTTGATGGATTGCAAAGCACGCAGCGTCATCCCGCGATCCCATTCACTGTTTTTGGATCGCTGGATGGAGTCGATGATCTCATGAATGACCTCTTCACCCTCACCGATGACAAAGGCATCGATAAAAGGAGCCATGGGTTCCGGGTTATACGCTGCGTGACCGCCGGCAATGATAATGGGATCGGTTTCACTCCGGTTTTGTGACCGCAGCGGAATATGCGCCAGGTCGAGCGCGTTCAAAACATTGGTGTAAAGCGTCTCATACGGAAGGGTGAAACCAACGATGTCAAAATTTGCCAGTGGCGTCTTGGATTCGAGAGAATACAAAGGAATATCATTCTCACGCATGGCAGATTCCATGTCCAGCCAGGGCAGGTAGGCTCTTTCACATAAGGCGTCTGACCTGGAATTGATGAGCTCATACAGGATCATCACGCCCAGGTTGGGCACGCCGATATCATAAATATCCGGAAAAACGAGCGCCATTCTCGTCTTTACGGAATTCCATTCTTTTTTTACCTGGTTGAGTTCCCCGCCAAAATACCTGCCGGGTTTTTGAACGAGCGGGAGAATTTTTTTGAGTGCCATCGAAATGGCAGCGTTTTCAACTGACAAGCGAACTCCTGACAATAAATGAGATTCTAACGGGATTCCAAATGGTGTTCTTCGATCACTTCATTTGGGAAATGGGTTTCGAGGAATTTCAAAGCATCGTTCATCACCTGCGCATTATGTGCACCGTCATTGGAAACGAGCGCACAAGCGATCCAGGCGGATTGCCAAACGTCCTGCAATCCCACCTCGGAAACCGAAAGGTTGTACTCACGTTTCAGCTTTGTGAGAATTGGCTGCAACCTTCCTCTCTTTTCCTTAAGCGATGTGCAGCTGGGTAAATTGAGTTTGATCGTAAGTAATGTAACCATCGTAGTCTGATCCGAATTCCTTTGATTTTCTCTTGCCATATCAAATCCGTGAGATTAAAATGCCATCATTAATATAATATAGAATGGTAAAAAATAATATGGCTGATAATGAACAAAAATACCAGGAAGCGCTCGACTACCTGTATGGGTTTGTGGATTACAGCCTGACCCGTCAATTACGTTATTCGCCCGACAAGTTCAATCTTGACCGCATGCGTCGT
>DAOUGM010000072.1:0-7056 GCA_034428895.1 Anaerolineaceae bacterium | reverse complement strand
GAGGTGGAAGTGCACGCGCTCGCCGGCGTCTCCATAACCATCGAGCGCGGTGAAGTGGTGGCAATCATGGGTCCTTCCGGGTCTGGCAAGTCGACCCTGATGAATTTGCTGGGCTGTCTCGATCACCCAACCAGCGGAAGATATGTTTTGGACGGCGAGGAGGTATCCGAACTCGACGACGATCAACTGGCGGGCATCCGCAACCAGAAAGTGGGTTTTGTCTTCCAGAGTTTTAACCTCTTGCCGCGTTCTACCGCCCTGGCCAACGTGGAACTGCCCATGCGCTACGCCGGTGTCACCACCGAGCGCACCGCCCGCGCCGCCGCCGCCCTTGAATCGGTGGGACTGGCAGACCGCATGTACCACCGCCCTCCCGAACTCTCCGGCGGTCAGCAGCAGCGTGTGGCCATCGCCCGTGCGCTGGTCAATCATCCGGCCATACTGATGGCGGATGAACCCACCGGCAACCTCGATTCAAAATCAGGCAAAGAGATCATGGATTTGCTGCTTTCGTTGAACAAGATCAAGGGCACCACGCTGATCCTAGTCACCCACGACCCCAACATCGCCTCGCAATCCCAGCGCATCATCCGCCTGAAAGACGGGCTGGTCGAGGAGGTGGCAGGATGAACCTCGGACAGGCCATTGTTGAAGCATTGGAAAGTTTGCTTTCGAACAAACTGCGTGCCAGCCTGACGATCCTTGGCATCGTCATTGGAGTCGGCGCCGTAATCGCCATGATGGCTGTCGGAGCAGGCGCGCAGGATACCATCACCGGTTCCATCAGCGGCATTGGCAGCAACCTGCTCTTCGTGATCCGCGGAAACATGACCCAGGAACTGACCAGCGTGGAGCCGCTGACCCTGGATGATGCCAAAGCTTTTTTGGATCAATTCCAGGCGCCGTCCGTGGAAGCCGTTGCGCCGGTCGTATCGGGCAGTGTCACGGTGACGGGGGCCGGTGAAACCAGCAACACCACCGTATACGGCGTCACCGCCGATTATGCAAAGGTGCGTAATTACCAGGTACAGGAAGGTTCGTTCATTACCGATGAGAACAACCTCGGCAGGTCGTCCGTTGCGCTGCTGGGACCGGACGTCGCCGAAAAACTGTTTGGACGCAAGGAAGGCCTGGTGGGCGAATCGGTGCGCATCGATGGGCAGCCCTTCCGCGTCATCGGAGTTCTCGAATCCAAAGGCGGCTCGTCCTTTGGCTCGCAGGATGACCTCGTCATCGTTCCGCTGAGCACTGCGCAGGCGCGTCTGACGCGCCGCAGCCACAACAACATCGATATGATCCTGGTGCAGGCCACCTCGCCGGAAAATATCATGCAAGCCAGCGACGAGATCGCGCAGATTCTGCGCTCCCGCCACCGCACCAAGGTCGGCGAGGACGACTTTACCATCTTCTCCCAGCAGGATTTTGTTGATACGGCAAAGACCATTACCAACGTTCTGACCATCTTCCTCGGAGGTATCGCAGGGATCTCGCTGCTGGTGGGCGGTATCGGCATCATGAACATTATGCTGGTTTCGGTCACCGAAAGGACCCGTGAAATTGGCTTGCGCAAAGCCCTGGGGGCTCGTAAACGCGACATCCTGATCCAGTTCTTAACCGAGTCCTCGTTGATGAGCCTGTTTGGCGGATTGATCGGCATTGCCCTGGGTTGGCTGATTGCTTTCATTGTCGGCAGGATCGCTGCTGCCAGCGGAACGCCATTTTATCCGGTGGTTGGATTGGATGCCGTGCTGCTCGCCACGGTCTTTTCCACGGCGGTCGGCCTGTTCTTTGGTCTCTACCCGGCCAACCGGGCGGCAAATTTGGAGCCGGTCGAAGCCTTGAGATACGAATAAAAAAAACTGACTGCTGTCCCATCTGGGTTGGACAGCAGTCAGGCGTACCATCCGGCGCGGGTTTTCACCCGGCAACCGGTGTTCTCCACTTATAGAGGTTCTTCGGGGATAACGATCATCAGGATAAGATAAGCCAGTATTGTTCCGCCCACAAAGATCAAGCCGAGCACAAAGAGCAATCTTACCAGCGTCGGATCGATACCAAAATATTCACCCAAACCGCCGCACACACCGGCAATTTTCCGATCATTCCGGGAACGATATAATTTTTTCGTCTGTCCTTCCATCGCAGTCTCCTATTTTTAGTCTTTACATAATATACGCCTGAGGAATGTTAAAGTTGCACAACGTATCACTTGAAAAGTCTGGGGCAGCAGGTAAAATTAAATTGTGTGGACTGCATGGTCCGGTAAAGGAGGCAATATGGCTGGCAGCAATTTCGTTGACAAACAAAAGGTATTAAAATTCATCAGTTCGATCCCCTTTACGGCTGATGACAGGCAAAAATGGCAGGCGAGCCTCGAAGAAAATGAAGTGGACGAGGCACTTCTCAACGAGATCCATGAGAAATTGATGGAGATCCCGCAGGAGAAATTTGCCAGTGATTGGATGAAGTTAAAATACATCACCGATTTAAAACAACTCATCCAGCAGTGGCGCATGCACAATTCCAGCAGGCAATTCAGGCACGGTCGGTAAGAGTATGATAAAGATCAGCACCCGGCCATGAGTTTCGCCGGGTGTTCTCTTTTAAATTCTCCTGTAAAATAAATTGTCCATGAATGAACCTACGCACCCCCATCCATTACGGGCACGCATTACCTCTGACCTTTTTCTGCTCCTGGCAGCCGTCATCTGGGGGGCGGGTTTTGTCGCCCAGCGCGTAGGCGCGACCCACCTGGGTTTCTTCGGTTTCAACGGGGTGCGCTTTCTGCTTGGGGGTCTGGCACTGCTTCCCTTTGTAATAAAACGCTTTGGCAGTCTCAAAAAATCCATTGGCTGGATGGGACTGGCCGGTTTTCTCCTCTTCGGTGCCAGTGCGCTGCAGCAGGCCGGCTTGGAAACGACCACCGCCGGTTCGGCAGGGTTCATTACCGGCATCTATGTGGTGCTCGTCCCCATTATCCTCTCGCTTTTCTGGAAACAAAAGACCGCAGCGGTCACCTGGGGGGCCGCCGTTGCAGCATTGGCGGGAACTTACCTGCTCAGCACAGGCGCTACCCAATTCAATCCAGCGAGCGGTGATCTTCTCGTGCTGGCTGGTTCTGGCGTTTGGGCGCTGCATGTGATCGTGGTCGGCATGGCGGTACAAAAAATGGACGCCTTCGCCTTTTCTGCCGGACAATTCATCATCTGCAGCCTGCTGCACCTGGTGATGAGCATTTTTGTGGAACCGGTGACATTTTCGGCGCTGCGGTTGAGCTGGCTCGCTTTGCTTTATGCCGGGCTATTTTCGGTGTCGCTGGGCTTTACCTTCCAGGCGGTCGGGCAGCGCCAGGCACCCGCGTCGGATGCGGCTTTGATCCTCAGCCTGGAGGCGGTCTTTGCCGCCATAGCCGGCGTGCTGTTTCTCAACGAGCGCATGAACTGGGTGCAAGTCCTGGGCTGTGGCATCATCCTTGCAGCCATTCTTGTTGCGCAGCTGGGCGTCATCAAGCGCAACAAAGCCTGAATTCTGACATTTCTTGACACCGATATACGCCTGTGATAGAGTAAGTAAAGGTCCCCGAAAAAGGTGAGGTGAATTCGTGGCAAAAAGCTATTCGCAAGCATTGATCAACCGCATGAACGAGGCAAAACAAAGTTCACCGGATATCGAAGCCTCAGCCGTGGTCAGCCTGGATGGGTTGATCATGGCATCGGCATTACCTGAAAACCTGAGCGAAGACCGCATATCAGCCATGTCTGCCGCCATGCTCTCACTTGGAGAACAGATCAACAAGGAAATGGGGCGTGGTGCGCTCGAGCAGTTATACACCAAGGGCAGCGACGGTTATGTGGTGCTGCTTGCCGTCGGCAGCGAAGCCGTCCTTACCGCTCTGGTCAAGCCTGAAGCAAAACTTGGATTGCTGATCCATGAATTGCGTAAAACCGCCGACGACCTGGAACGCATCCTGGGTGAAATTCGCGCAGAGGCTCAGAATGAAAAGCGGACTGTACTACCCTAACTCATTTGTCCGCATCGTGCTGCAGGCGCTGGAGGAAGTGGTCGGCCGCGGCGCAATGACCACGTTATACAGTCATTCCAACCTGGCCAACCTATCGGAATCCCTCCCGCCGGAAAACATGGAAAATAAATTCGACTTTTCTGATTTTTCCGCACTGTTTAACACCCTGCAGACCATCTTTGGCGAACGCGGCAGCCGCTCTCTGGCAATTCGTGCCGGCCGCATCACCTTTGAACGCGGGTTTCGCATCTTCGGCAAAGAATCTGAGAAGGGTTCGGAGCCCGGGACGGGTCCTCTCGGCAAGCACAGCGTATTCATACGTTTGAACCGCCTCTCGAATTTCCTGAATTCGGTGAGCGACCAGCGCTCCAATGTTACCGCGGCGGATGCGCCGGATACTTTTCACTTCAACATCCAGGTATGCCCCATCTGCCTGGAGCGCAGCAGCCCGGAAGCGATATGTTCATTTTTTGAGGGTCTTCTCTCTGAGGCTGCCCATACATTTTCGGGCGGATTGGAATATTCAGTGCGGGAGACGCAGTGTATGGCGGTTGGCGCTGAAACCTGTTCGTTCGAGATTAAACTGGTATGATTGGCAACGAGAATAACGATCGTTTTATGGAGTAGACGTGAGCATCAGCGTAATCATTCCCACATATAATGAAAAAGAGAACCTCCCCTTACTGGTAAAGCGTCTTCAGGCTCTGCCTTTGAAAGACCTGTCCATCCTTGTGATCGACGACAACAGCCCCGACGGAACCGGCGCCCTGGCCGACGAACTGGCGGCCAAATATCCCGCTCAGATCTCGGTAATGCACCGCCCGGGGAAACTGGGTCTGGGAACCGCATATATCGCCGGCTTCAAACAATTGATCCAGACCGGCGTGGATTACATCGTCCAGATGGACGCTGATTTTTCTCACGAACCGGAAAAGATCGTGGAATTCGTTGCTGCCGTGGAAGGTTATGGCGTAGTCCTCGGATCGCGCTACGTCCCCGGCGGCAGCCTGGATACAAGCTGGCCGTTCTGGCGCAAAGCGCTTTCCGGGTTCGGAAACACATATGCGCGCGTCATCCTGGGCATGCCGGTGAAAGACCTCACCGGCGGATTCCGCCTGTGGCGCAGGGAAACTCTGGAAGCCATACCGCTGGATAATGTCCGTTCGAATGGTTACGTTTTCCAGGTTGAAATGGCCTACCTCGCTTCAAAACTGGGTTTTAAGATCAAGGAAGTTCCCATCTATTTTGCCGAGCGCAAACTGGGCAAAAGCAAGATGAACCTTTCCATCCAGGTGGAAGCCGCCCTCCGTGTGTGGGGGTTGCGGTCGCGCCACCGTGGTGTTAAAGCCATTTCCAGATGATCGGATAATTTATAAAAGGGGGCTGGCGTGCTTCCCGGCGGGGAGGATGTTTTCGATTTCCCCGATCAGCGTGCGCCATTCCACCAGGTCCACCGTCTGGGCACGGCGTTTGGGGTCGATGCCCGCGGCTTCCAGCACCGCGTTGGCCTGAGCGCTGGAAAGTTGCAGCCCTGCAGCCAGCGTGTTGTGCAGCATCTTCCGTTTTTGAGCAAACGCCGCTTTGATGACTCTGAAAAAAAGGTCGCGTTGAACCGGGTTCAGGAATGGTTCCGGGTAAAGATCCACGCGCAGGGTGGCTGAATCCACCTTGGGAGCCGGATAGAATGCCGAGGCGGGTATTTCAGCCGCAATTCGCGGTTTGCCGTACAACTGCACGCTCAGCGCCAGCAGCGATAGTTCTCCCGGCCCGGCGCAGATGCGCTCGGCAACCTCGCTCTGCATGGTCAGCACCAGCCGCGAAGGTTGGCGCGGATTCTCCAGCAGGTGGCGGATGATGGCGGACGTGATGTAATACGGGATGTTGGCTACGACCACGTAGCCATTCTTCTCCACCAGGTTGCGCGCATCCAGATCGAGAATATCCCCCTGCACGATTTCAATATTTTTAAACGGCGTCAATACCTCACGCAGAAGGGGCACCAGGTTCTTATCGATCTCCACAGCCGTTACATGGTGCGCATTCACCGCCAGCAGGCGCGTCAGGCTGCCCAAACCGGCCCCAATCTCCAGCACTTCCTCCTGCCCGCTGAGTTCAGCGCTGGCAACAATCTTTTTTAACGCGCCGTGATCGACGAGAAAGTTCTGCCCCAGCCCCTTGCGGGGATCGAGATGATGCTTGTGAAGCAGTGAACGCACGTCCAGGGCAGGGAGTTCTATGGCAGCACTCCGGAAAATCCGGCAGGCGCCGGGGAGAGGAAATAAATCGTAACGCTGACCGAATACCAGGGTTCGTAATCCGCGTCGGTGTAACCCAGGTCGATCCAGTAATCACTGTACGGGTAATACCCGATATCGGCGATTGTGCCGATCCCATAACCCGGTACGTAAATCTGCGTACCCTTGAACATGTTGTACCAGGCGCGGTGCACTCCGATCACGCCTTTTTGCACAGGGATGCCCAATGAAGTGCCTGTATAACATTTGCCTTCCACGCCGGATCGGCAGGGAGAATAAGAGGTGGCAATCACGTTGGCCGACATGTAATACGTGATCGGCCCATTGGGTGTGTTGATCGTCTTGTCCACAACATTGGAACCGTAATGCACCACACGTGTGACCGGTGACAGCAGCAGGATGTTTTCTTCACTGGTGCGGGATACCTCGACTCCGTCTTCATACCTCACCCGCACGCGCGAGGCCTGGATGCCGTTCTGACCTTCTTCGATCACTTTCTGCTGGTTGACCTCCAGCGCAGCGTCGGCAATCATTTCCGTCTCGTAAGCCACCGTGGATTGCTCCATGATGACCTCTTCGGTGACGCGCACCACCTGTATCTTTCCATCCGCGGGCAGCGGGTCGTTTTCCGCAGGCTTGGTGTAATCCAATCCCTGCAGTGAGATGCCTGCGCTGGTAACCGCTTCTCCCACGGTAGCCGCCGCGCTGACCGAGGCGACGATACCGCCATCGACATTGATCTCAATGGCGCGCGCCGAATTCAATGAAATTTCCTGTCCA
>DAOUGM010000071.1:0-31869 GCA_034428895.1 Anaerolineaceae bacterium | reverse complement strand
CGGTGTGTCAATGACGACCGACCCGGTCAGATTGACGCAGATCATCCATAACCTGATCGCCAATGCTTTTCGGTATGGAAAGAAAGGCGGACGGATCGAGATCGACCTAAATGGCAACGATAAGGAAATGGTTCTTTTAGTCAAGGACGACGGGAAGGGCATCCCTGATGAAGCCCTGCCGCATATTTTTGAACGATTTTACAGACACGAAAAAGCCCGCGATCGTGAGACAGGCGGGTCCGGTTTGGGATTGTCGATCTCGAAAAAACTGGCAGTTTTGCTGGGCGGCGATCTGGCTGCTGCAAATCTTCCTGGCGGCGGGGGAATATTCACATTGACGATTCGTGACAAGGTATTGACTAACGCCGGGTAATAAAAGAACAAATGTGCTATAATCAATTGTCAAAAAAGTACTGGAGTAGGTAATGGAATTCAACCTTAAAGCACCGTATATTCCCACGGGCGATCAACCCGATGCGATCGATCAGCTGGTCAAGGGTATCCGGCAGGGATACCGCGACCAGGTGCTGCTGGGTGCCACGGGGACGGGAAAGACATTTACGATCGCCAACGTCATTCAGCAACTTCAGATGCCAGCGCTGATCATGGCGCATAACAAAACCCTGGCGGCTCAGCTTTATTCAGAATTCAAGGAATTCTTCCCGGATAACGCGGTGGAATACTTTGTGTCCTATTACGATTATTACCAACCGGAGGCTTACGTTCCGCGGCATGATCTGTATATCGAAAAGGAAACCGAGATCAACGAGGAAATCGAGCGCATGCGCTTGTCTGCGACCACCGCGTTGATGTCGCGCAAGGATGTGGTCATCGTGGCGTCGGTATCCTGCATTTATGGGCTGGGAAACCCGGAAGAATATGGAAACGTGGTCATGCGGCTGGATGTCGGCGGCATCTACCGGCGAAACGCGCTATTAAGGCAATTGATTGAAAGCCAGTATCAACGCAATGACCTGGAACTGCGTCCGGGCGTTTTCCGCGTGCGCGGCGATACCATTGAAATCTTTCCGGCTTACGAGGAAAAAAAGGCTTACCGTCTCAGCTTCTTTGGGGATGAAGTCGAGAAAATCGTCGAATTCAGCCCGCTGACCGGAGAGATCTACTCAGAACCGGTTCATATCGAGATCTACCCTGCAAAACATTATATCGCCAGCGACGAGAGGTTAAAAATTGCCATAGGCGACATTGAAAAAGAACTGGACGATCAGATCAAGTATTTCAAGGCAAACAACAGACTGCTGGAGGCACAGCGCATCGAACAACGCTGCCGATACGACCTGGAAATGCTGAGAGAGGTTGGCTATTGTGCGGGTATTGAAAATTATTCACGCCACCTTGACCAACGCCCGGTAGGCTCCGCGCCGTGGACATTGATGGATTACCTGCCCAGCGAATATCTGCTGGTATTGGATGAATCTCACATGACAGTACCGCAGATTCGCGGAATGTATCACGGAGACCAGTCACGCAAATCTACATTGGTTGAATATGGATTCCGGCTGCCCTCCGCGCTGGACAACCGCCCGTTGACCTTTGAGGAATTCGAGAAGACGATGGGGTATACCATCTATACCTCCGCCACGCCTGCCGATTTCGAAAAAAAGCGCGCCAATCAGATCGTGGAACAGGTCATCCGACCTACTGGACTTGTCGACCCGCAGGTGGAGGTACGACCTACCAAAGGACAGGTGGACGACCTTTACGGCGAGATCAAGAAGCGCACGGAAAAGGGAGAACGCGTTTTGGTCACCACCCTGACCAAACGCATGGCGGAAGACCTTTCAGACTACCTGCTGGAATTGGGAATCAAGGTCAATTATCTGCATTCCGAAGTGGAAACGCTGGAACGAGTGGGCATCCTGCGTGACCTGCGCATGGGCGTTTTCGACGTTATTGTGGGCATCAACCTGCTGCGTGAGGGATTGGATTTGCCCGAAGTTTCGCTGGTTGCAGTTCTCGACGCCGATAAACAGGGATTTCTGCGTTCAGCCACAGCCCTGATCCAGACCATTGGACGGGCAGCCCGCAATGTCAACGGCAAGGTGATCATGTATGCCGATCAAATTACAGATGCCATGAAAACCGCCATCGATGAAACCAACCGCCGCCGTAAAAAACAATCGGATTACAACACGGCGCACGGCATTGAACCGTATACCGTGGTTAAAGCCGTACACGACCTGACCGAGCAATTGACACTAACGCCGGACATGGTTGCCGAGGGCAGGGGAGAATATCGGGCGGGAGACCAGGCAAGACGCATGCCCGTCAATGACCTGAAACGATTAATTAACGAATTGGAAAAACAAATGAGACAGGCTGCCAAGGATCTGGAATTTGAACAAGCAGCCGCCATTCGCGATCAGATCATCGACCTGAGAAATATCCTGGCGGAGGAATCCAACCTGCCGCCGTGGCAGAAAGCCAGATTAATGGCAGGAGAAATTGAATAATTACGAAAGGCTGAAGATCATCCCGTCGGCGCGATCATAAAGTATTTACGGTTACCCACCGGTTCCATCCACTCGAATTTTAAATCAGAGATAAAAGAACCGCGCGAGCCGCTGCGTACCCGATCGAGCAGATCTAAGAGATCCTTTTTCCCCCCTTCGGCAAGTATTTCAACCCTGCCGTCCTCCAGATTACGTACCCAACCCGTGAGTCCAAGCTGGTTCGCCTGCGCCTGTACGAAATAGCGAAAACCCACGCCCTGAACACGGCCTTCCACCAAAATATGCACGCATGCCAGATCAGTCATATTTCGTTTTCTTTTTCAACCAAATTTCGCGGACAGCGATGACGATCAGAATGACAACCCCAACGCCACCCAGAATATAAAAAAGCAGGGCGTTATTATTGCCAGACTGTGAAGGTATGTCCGGATAGGCAGTTCCCAGCCATGCCGTCAGCAATTGCTCTGAACTGAGATCGGTATTGTTCACAAGGTTTTGTTCACAGGAGACGCCAGCGATCGAGGATTGAAGCATTTTTACAAAGACCTGGGACCCAAATCGATCTTTCAGGTATTCAACGATTTTGCTGGATTGCGCGTAACCGACAGCGGCACCGTTTGCATCGATGGGGAGAGAACGGCACATTGACCCGAGAGGGATGAGCGAATCGTTTTTAACAGCAGTGGTCAGTATGCGATCATCATCCGGATTGGGGTAGGATTGGGCTGTAACTGCCAACCCTTCCAGCAGCCACGCAGGAGCCTGCTGGTATGCATCGCCGGTCAGTTGATATTGAAGGATGTGCATCAGCTCATGAGGAATTTGCCGTTCCAGGTCGATAAAATTGGATTGATCTGCGCCATCTGAAATTAGGACAACACCCAATTCCGGAGAGGCATGACCAGACACCCACTTTTGGTGCGACAAGGATAATGTGTCCTGTAGAGCATTGATATCCGGATAGACATAGATGCGGATGGGCAATTTGGGCGCAACCGGCAGAATGGTGGTTGATTTTTCCAGCCCGCTCGAAGCGATGTCCATGACCTTTTGCCCGAAGGCGGCATCTTCTCCCGTCCAGTAAACCTCGAACAGTTTTGAAGTTAACAGCTTCCATTGATAACGGTTGTCCACATAATCGAACCAGAATGAGGGACTGGTGCTCATGGAGCCATCAGGCATTTCGAACTGGTACCAGTAATAAACGCGGGAGAACGGTCTGAGCGGATCCTGGGAAAGGTCATGTGTCAGCACAACGCGACCATCGCTCTGAGCGGTCAATTTAATCTGGCGGGAGACCTGCCCGTCAGGTTTCAGGATGATGTAAATTTTTGCAGGGGCTGGGATTACGTTAATATTTGCGGAAATTTCCAGCGCGGAAGCAAAAGAATATATGACTTCATTGTTTGTTACCGATGGCGGATCTTGCGCCAACACCGCGGCTCCTGGAATCGCAATTGCCAGAACGAGTGACATCAGTATCAGCCAGGAGGACGGAAGGGATCGCTTCATTATAAATCGTCGGTTTCGTCCTCGTCGAAATCCTCATCGGAAAACTCACCGTCCGGATCATCTTCATCTTCGTCGAAATCAGGCTCATTGCTTTCGTCATCCGGCGAAAAATCCAGCATATCGAATCCTTGTGAAGCGGAAAGTTCAAGGTTTTCAATGGCTTTTTCGATCCATTCGATCTCTTCCTCATCGATTGCATCGGTGAGCAATTCATCAAATTTTTCCTTAATATCTTCGCCGCCGATCTGGGAAAGCGCCCAGATCACGGCAAACTTGACCTCTCGGTCCTCAATTTCTTCATCCAGCAAAGAAAGCAGGGGTTCGCGGGCAGAGGCCAGTTCTAGTTCACCTGCGGCACGCACCGCCTCGAACTGAACTTCGGTGTCGGGGGAATTGAGTTGCGCCAACACGTGAGATTCCCACTGTTCGTCTGCTGAACGACCCATGGCACACAAGGCGCTCGCCACCCAGGGGATGTCTTCCGTCTCGTAGGCATTGCGGATCAGTCCGGGTACATCCGGGTGACTTGAATATCCCAAAGACTCCAGCGCGCGACGCTTGACTTGCGAAAGTTCGGCACCGACGCTGGTTTGCAATAAATTATCGATGATCTCGTTTTTTAAGTTTTCAGAAATTGAATCCAATTCACCCAGTAAAACAAAACGACCGAGAAGCGAAGCCGCCAGAGTGCGCACGGCTTCATCGGGATCATCGTTTAACAGGTTGATGAGTGTCGAGACAAGCCTGGGTTCTTCATTCTCCCATAAGAGACCGAGTGCTGTCACGCGCACCTTGGGGTTTGAATCGCAAAGGACAACCTTTGCCAAATCATCGAAATTGACCAGTGTGTCCTTCTCCAACAGGTCATCCAGGTCTTCGAGAACCCCAACTTTTCTGGCATCCGGAATTGTATTCCAAACCAACAGCAATTCCTTGAGGCTTCGATAGGACATGTCCGAAAAACCTCGCAGCAAGCGGGGAGGAAAGGGAGTATCCGTATCCGCAAGAGCGGTTAATACTTCAGAAAAATTCACTACTTCACGGTTCTCATCCATGGCATTCACCTATTTGGGCAATACGACAGGATTAACGATGTCATTGATGACCAGAGCGATCATCAATGTGATCAACAAGGCATAAAAAATGGCGTTGATCCTGCCTTCCAATTCCGGTTTGATCTTTTTCTTGAAGAACAGTTCGGGCAGGAGGAAGAGGATCCTTCCGCCGTCAAGTGCTGGAATGGGAAGAAGATTGGTAAACCCTAAAGCGATGGAAATAATCGCTAAAAACCATAAGGTGTTCAGTCCGGCCATTTCAGGATTGACCTGAGCTTCGGCCTTGTCGATGGTCTGCACCTGGGCATAAATATCGTAAATCCCTTTCACGCTGATCATGCGGGTGTCGCTTGGGGCGATCTGACCGCTGATCAATTTTACCGGCAGCATGAACAACTGCACTCCCTGGTCGATGGTGGTGGTGAAAGCAAGCGGAAGCGCCTGAATGAAGTTGATTTTGTACACCGGGTTCATGATGGTAATTCCCAGCGGACCCTGGTTTTCGGGGTATTCCTTGCGCGGAATCACGGTCGTGGTAATTTGCTTTCCATCACGCAACAGGGTGATTTCGATCTCCTGACCGAGATTACGCGAGATTTCCGCCGACAGTTCTTGCATGCTGGTGATCTGGGTATGATCCAGCTCGTAAATAATATCGCCCACTGCCAGATTGCTCACAGCAGCCGGCGAATTGGGTTCGATCCCAGCCACTTGTACCTTGGAATAATCAGGTGCACCTGTCCGTGAAAACAGGAAAGCAATGATCAGCAAGCCGATGAGAAGATTGACAACCGGTCCGCCAAGCAGGGTGACCAACCTAGAACCAGGTTTTGCGGCAGCAAAACTTCCCGCTTCGGCGGTTTCTCCAGCTTCACCCTTCATACGGCAAAATCCTCCGAAGGGGATCCAGTTCAGAGAAAATTCAGTACCGCCTGCCTTGAAGAGTTTGACCATCCTGGGCGGATAACCAAAACCAAATTCCTCGACCTCGATCTTGTTCAGACGAGCAAAAATGAAATGCCCAAATTCGTGAAAAAAGATCAAAGCGCCAAAGGCAACGACAAATTCAAGAATTGTTAATGCTGTGTTACCAATATTCTCCATGAAAGGTTACTCCATGTCCTTATGCTTTTCCTATTATATACGCTAAAGAAAGGGATTTTGACCGCCAATTAACAAAACTCTAATGGTTGATGATCTCCTGGTAACTCCACAGATTCAGGCACAAAGACCAGAAGTCCTGATTGTAATCGCAATCAACCCAATTTTACTTTTCCGCCTGGATGGGCAACCAACACTTCCCTGACTCCTTGAATTTTCATCAAGCGGCTCTTCACCACTCCGCTTGAATCAGCTTCGCAAATTACGTGAACGTTGGGTCCTGCATCGATGGTGAATGCTGCGGGGATGCCGGTTTTGCGCCATGATTGGATGGCGCGCATGATATCGAGAGTGACCGGCAGCCAGTAATACAGGGGGGGCGTAGATGTCATCATCACGCCGTGCATCATATTGCTGTCGAGTTCGATCACCTCGGCCAAAGATGAAAAATCGCGGTGAAGGATGGCTTGTTTGCAGATATCGATCCTGCGATCCGCATCCTGTACGCGTGATTCCTGCAAGGGGCTGCTCCTGGTACGGGCATGACCCTCGGAGGAACCGGTGCGCTTTTGACCCGCGTCCACGATGGCGATGCAATCGACCAGCTTCCAATGATCGGGTGGGGCAATCGTTACAGCGAAGGAATCAAGATCCGTGCCGCCCCGATACCATTCCACGAACCCACCGGGGATGGAGCGGCAGGCGGAGCCGGATCCGCGCCTTGCCAACCGGGAAAGGTCTTTTTCACTCATTTCGATTCCCAACGCACTGACCGCCGCCAGGGTCAAAGCGGCAAAAGCGGATGCGGAAGATGCAATGCCAGCATCTGACGGAAAGTTGTTTTCACTTAAAATGTGCGCCCGGGATGAAATTCCCCGTATGCCGCGGATGATGTTCAAATGGCGGGTGACGCGCTGCAGCGGTTCACCCGATTGGCGGATGCCGTTGAGGTCAAAGATATCGTGCGGCAGGGAGGAGTCGAAGGTGACCATGGTACGCGTGGTCAATTCCTCCAGGTTCATGGAAACCGATCCATTCTGCGGCAACCGAAGGGATTCATCTCGATTTCCCCAATACTTAATGAAAGCGATGTTCGGGTGAGCGATTGCGGTTGCTGAAGAAAATGACATAACGCTGATGCACCTTTCGCGGATTATTGTAATCCAGTTTATCACGTCCGCCCTATTTCCTTGCCCTGCTAGATGGTCAATTTCTCGAGGAGGCAATTCGAAAGAAGAGACTTTTTAACGGATACCGAGGATATGTAAACGGGCGGATATGTCTTGAAGAAGATAACCGGGTTCCAACCATAGTCCGTATATGGCGCCGGTGGTTTGATCCGGCACGGTGGGGCGTGCGGGGTTGATCCAGACGAAGTTCCAAACAAGGATCATGAAAAATAACACCCACAACATCCACGACCGACCGGCAAGAGCTTTGCCCGTGAGCAATAACACGAATGGAATCAATACGATGAGATAGTCCATCTCGATCGGAAACGACCAAAAAAGCAACTCCACACTGAAAATGATCCCCAGAGACAACCAGGTCTCCTTCCATGCCACTAGTTCATGGCGAAGGCACGGGTTACGGAATGCATTTACCATGATCGAGATGCTCCAAACCAGGGAAGGAATTCCCCAAAACATGAGGTTTTTATAGAAAAACCTCCCCGCGCGCAATATGGGTGTCCATAGTTCCGGGCTTCCCATGCTGGCTGAAAACAGGCGCATTGGATGCCATTCTGTAAAATCGACCGCTGGAAGATAACAAATCAACCCAACAACCAAAGCGATGCTGCCCGCTAGAACGATCACGCGCCTGGACAAACGGGAGGTAAAGAATCCATAGACCAGGATGCCAAGCACAGGGATAAGCGTAGTGAACCGCGATCCGATCGCCAAACCCAATGCGATACCGGCTGCGCCACTCCTTTTGCGGAATAAAAGCTCGAAACCCAGCAATAAAAATCCCAGCGCCCAAATGTAATCCATGGTGGATGTGGAATTTACCCAGTAAAAGGGATGGATCATGAGAGTGCCAGCCAACAGCTTTACATTTGGCATCTCATAAATGCGCAGGATCTTCATGAAAGATGCCAATGTTACCAGCGACATCAGCAAGGTCCCCAGGTTGGAAAGGAAACTGCCGCCCAACGAATTCAGGAAGAAGGTAGCCGTTTCGTGGACAAAGAAACCCGGATTGCGCGAGGGAATGTAATCCAACGTGCGGGCGAAATATTGACCGGTGCGAACAACGTTGTCTACGTCACTATCGCTGCCGTAACCCAAAAAAGTCATCGGTAGATAGATGATCACTGCCAGGATGAGTATGGACCAATCCGGCAGGTGTTCGACGCGAAAGATGAGTTTTCCAAGCGTTATTCTCATTCCCCGCCCGCAAAATTTGGTAAATGTGTTTTCTTGCATCATTATCCAAAAAATACTACACTAAATCAACATTGAATTCCAATCATTGATAAAACCCATACAGGGTACGGAGGAGGATGAGCAATGAAAACCGAGCGGTGGAAATCTTTCAATTATGCCATTGGAATGTTTGGTACTTCGATCCCGATCAACATGCTGAAAACCTACGCGGCAATTTTCTATGTGGACCGCCTGGGATTGACCACACCGCAATTGGCCACCATCCTGTTCGTTTACACCTTTATCGATGCCGCGGACAACCTGATCTACGGGTATCTTTCCGACCGCACACGGACGCGCTGGGGGAGAAGAAGACCCTGGCTGGTGATCGGAACCCCACTGCTAGCCCTGGGGTTGGTTGCTTTCTATTCCACACCTGAGTTTTTATCGGGCGGCTCTCTGTTTGCATACGCCATGTTGTTCTATATCTTCACCGGTACACTGGATTCGGTGATCAATGCCAATTACGGGGCGTTGTTCCCGGAATTATTCCGCACGGATGCCAGCCGCGCGGCGACCAATGCACTGCGGCAAGCTTTTCAGCTGGTCGCCATGATCATCAGCATTGCACTGACACCCATGATCACCAGCGCAATCGGTTTCAGCATGACGTCGATCATCTATGCCATCCTTGGCGGGGCGGTCATTCTCTACATGGCGCTGACCGAGAGAGAAACCCTGACGGAAGAGCACGAGAAAAAGCCGGAATTATGGAAGAGCATCAAGGAACTGGCCACGAACAGCAAGTTCTGGCTGGCGGGGCTGACCAACGCATTTTACAGCGCGGCAATGTCGCTGGTACTGGCAGCCATGCCGTTCTTTGCCAAGTACACCTTGCAGATTCCGGACAGCCAAACAACGATCCTCTTTGCGACCGTACTCGTCATCGCCATCGGCTGTGTGGCGATCTGGGCACGGCTTGTGAAAAGATTTACATTGATGCCAGTCTGGCGGGCGGCACTGGCAACACTGGCGGTGGCATTCATCCCGATGTACTTTGCCAATTCATTGGTGACCGCCATCATCGGCGGGGCGCTGGTGGGATTTGGATTCGCGGGTGTGATCACCACCATGGACCTGATTGGCGCCAAGGTTATGGATGAAGATACACGAAAATACGGTGTCAGGCGTGAGGGAATTATTTCGAATGCCCTGGGATTCATGAACCGGTTGAGTGGATTTTTCGTCAGCTCCGGTTTTTACCTGATCTTCATACTTTTCGGTTTTGAAAGCGGTAAGAATCCAGGAAGCCAACCGGATATCGCCTCGAGATTTTTGCTGACGGTTCTACCGCTGCTGTTAATGGTGATCAGTTTTGGCATCTCATTTACGCTGCATTTCCCGACAACTGAAAAACAACCAGGGATGGAGAACGCACCACGGCCGCTTTGAATTCGTCTCATCAGGTACCGGTTGATCTTGGGCTTTATCATCTGCCATATCATCCATGGTAGGGATTTTGGGATGAACGGGTGAACCAATACAACCTTGCAGGCTGGTTTTCGTATGAATCTATGTAGTGATTCATTATTCATATGAAGAACAAAAGAATTTTCTTAGGATGGGAATAACGACATGAAATCCAAGCGTCGAGTTCTGTTCATTTTCCTGGCTTTGGTTGCAGTGCTGGTCATTCTGATCTGGCCAATGGCACCGGTATGGCAAAAAATGGGATTAGAAATTAAATGCATCGAGGGTAACTTCCCGCACCTGAAATTCGTTACCTGCCCGAACCAGGCAGCGGATGCGGTGATGCCGGTGAGCCTGCCCACGCCTGGTGAAAGCGGACCCATACCCATCATCGTGGATGATGACGGCAGCCCGGATGGAATGGTAGCCTTGATGTACTTTCTGCAGAATCCGCTCTTCGATGTGCGCGCGGTAACCATTTCCTATGGCGAAGCCCATCCACAGCGATTCGCACCCCACATTGCCCGGATCCTTGCCGCGTTCGGGAGGGCAGATATCCAGGTTGGATACGGCAACGATTCTCCAATCGAAGGCAACAACTCTTTTC
This sequence comes from Anaerolineaceae bacterium, assembly GCA_034428895.1. Classification (GTDB taxonomy): domain Bacteria; phylum Chloroflexota; class Anaerolineae; order Anaerolineales; family Anaerolineaceae; genus UBA6107. The sequence goes on along the minus strand of DAOUGM010000071.1, from coordinate 21,281 downwards.
CTGAATCCTGGCGGCAGGCAAGCGACGGTTTTTGGGACCAACAATTGCCAGATGCTGACACCGTGAGAGAACCGGTGCCCGCGGTTGAGTTGATCGTCAACACGATCAATGAATCCGAGAAACCGGTTATATTATTTATCAGCGGTGGACATACCAACCTCGCTGAAGCGCTCGATCTCGATCCGGGAATTGCAGGTAATATCCGTGATGTATTTATCATGGGGGGCAGCGTATATAAACCGGGCAACATACACAGTGATTTTCCGGAAAACCCAAATGAAGCGGCTGAATGGAATATCTGGGTCGATCCGCAGGCGGCCAGTAAAGTTTTCAATTCAGGATTGTCCCTGCATCTCATCCCACTTGATGCCACCAGCCAGGTTCCCTGGTCAAAAAAGGACCTGAAAGGATGGGATCGAAATTCAGATGAAGGCAAACTGGCTGGAAACCTGGTGCAATGGATGCTCGATGTGTGGTCAGTGGATAGCGTCTACATCTGGGACCTGGTGGCGGCAGTGCAAACCACTCAGCCGGAGGTCTGCCCTGAAACAGCAATGGGACTGGAGATTGTCACCGACCCCGGTTTGGATCAAGGTCGGACACAAATTGCAGACCGAGAAGCGAATGTGCTGGTTTGCCTCAACCCCGATCCAGAAAAGGTAAAAGGATTGGTTGTCTCAGATTTTCAGCAACCGTAAATATTGATAGATAGATTCATACATTATTCCGCTAATTTTTCACAGACCTTGTCCCCAGTCGGTTGCAGCACCCATTTGCAGTTGTACTTGTGGCGATTATACATAGCATGCGGCGAATGTATTCTACACATTTTTGAACGGGGACAACCGGGTTTACAGCTTTTGGGGTGATGAAACCTGTGGTTAGCAAGACCAGCAGGGAGATGAAGATGGTTATTGTTGTAGAAAGATGGTTTCTTATATTCCCTCAATGTAAATTTTAAGGAATCGTTGTTTTCATTTATGCACTATGGATAAGAAAATTCATCATGATGGATTTGTTGATTCCCATTGCCATTTTTTTAAAATTTCCGTTTTGATTTATATGGCACCCGGTTTTCCGGAAGCGCTTGCATGGAATACAGATTCACACTAAACTAAATTTATTCAAAAAAACCAAAATGGGTACGGATAAGAAATACTTTGTTATAGAAGGATCTGTCCCGGTTGATAAAACAATCACTGGTCATGCTTCGGCTGTTGATTAGGCATACTCAAGGAGGAAGAATATGGCATTGATCCGTTTAGATCACGTTCCTGAAACCATAAAGATGAACCTTCCACTGAACATCATCATTCCCGATCCAGGAAAAATGAATGACATCCCTGTGCGCCAGCGCAAGGTGCTGTATTTGCTGCATGGATTGAGCGACGATGCCAGCGCCTGGCAGCGGTACTCGACCATTGAAGTGCTCGCCAGGCAATATGGACTGGTGGTGATCATGCCCTCTGCAGGACGAAGTTTCTATATCGACCAGCCAAACGGCCAGCAATATTTTAAATATATCGTTGAAGAATTGCCGCAATATGTGAACGATGTATTTGGGATCGAACCCCAACGGGATAACACGTTCATCGCTGGAATTTCCATGGGCGGGTACGGCGCCTTCAAAGCAGCGCTGCTCTGTCCGCATAAGTACTTTGCCGCAGCGAGCTTCTCGGGCGTACTTTCCCTGGCGATCATGACCGCCATACCGAACGACCCGCGGCAAACGGAGTTTGAGTATTTGTTCGGCGATTTAAAAAAACTCCCGGGTGGTGAACACGATCCAGCCGTGTGGTTGCAACAGGCGGTGAAGATCAAACAGCAACTGCCCAAATTGTTCATTGCCTGTGGACGCCAGGATGATCTTTTCCCGCTCAACCAGATGGTCAACCAGCAAATCAAGGTGTTGGGATTGGAAGTGGATTATCACGAGGAAGACGGCAGGCATGATTGGCCGTTCTGGAACAGGCAGATCCATCGCTTTGTCTCCACGCTGTTGGAACCGGTCGATTAAAGGAAGGGTATGATCATGGACGATTCAATCATCATCGATCATTTTATTGAATCTGCAAGGCAGGGATCATATTATTTGATCCCCTTTACGCTACCTGAAGGCGTGGAAAAAATTACCATCAAATACAGTTACCAACGCCGCGCAGATATCGAGAGTCAATTGGAAAATGGAATATTCCACTCCCGCCCCGAAATCAATATCATCGACCTGGGGTTGACCGACGCGCACGGTTGGCAGGTGGGTGCTTCGGGTTCGGATAAAACGGAGATCTCGATCAGCGAAACCGAGGCCACCCCGGGGTATCATCCGTGCCGGATCATCCCTGGCGAGTGGAACCTCATCGTGGGGGCATACAAGGTGCACGAAAGCGGTGTCCAGGTCAGATACGAGATCACATTTACGCCTAAAAAGTTGAGATTGCTGAAAGGAGATCTGCACACACACACGGTGGCTTCGGATGGGGTGCATACCACCGAAGAACTGGCGGTCAAAGCCCGGCGGAACGGGCTGGATTTTGTGGCGATCACGGATCACAATCAACTGATCTCCCAAGAAGCGCTGCCGCGCATTCCGGGTGTGACTCTCATCCCGGGCGTGGAGTGGACGCATTACCAGGGACATGCCAATTTTTTGGGCGCGGCGCAGCCTTATGATGAACCGTTTTTCACCAACTCAACGGAAGAAGCCGGCTCAAGGTTCGCGTCGGCTCACCAGCGCGGCGCACTGATTACCGCCAACCATCCTTTTGAGCCGGGCTGCGAATTCGTTTTTGATATGAATACCCTGCCGATCGACTGCGTGGAGGTGTGGAACGGACCCATGCGTGAAGCGAACTTGAGGGCGGTGGGATTGTGGCAGCAAATGCTGGCACAAGGGAAGAAAATACCCATCACCGGCGGCAGCGATTACCACCGCGACACGCCGTTCATATTTCTGGGTGGACCCACCATGGGAGTTTACACGAAATCCGCCGGGATGAGCGATATTCTCGATGCCATCCGCCTGGGTCACGCATACATCACGTTCGCACCCAACGGACCGGAAATCGACCTGAGGGCGGGAGAGTGCAGGATGGGCGACAGCATCCGATGGACGGAACAGAATGAGCTCAGGATTGCAGCCAATCACCTCCAAAGCGGCGATGTATTGCGCGTAGTCACCATTGATTCGAACGATGTCATCTTCCAGGCGACCACGCCCGGCAACGTCGCTCTACTTTATAAAATGAAGCGCCCCGGGTTTGCCAGGGTGGAGATCCTGCGCAGCTTCCTTCCGGGTGTACCCATGCTGCCGGCGCTGCTGTCCAACCCGATCTATTTTGATGAATAGCTAAAGAAGAGTGAACCTCACGGATTCATCAAAGATCGACATTGAAAATATTGTTCTCCGGGAAGAAAGACCGGAGGATTTTCGGAAGGTCGAGGAACTGACGCGTGAAGCGTTTTGGAATGTCCATGTGCCCGGATGCAATGAACATTACCTGGTGCACATCCTCCGGGGAGCAGAGGATTTCATAGCGGAGTTGGACCTGCTGGCGGAAATCGACGGCGAGATCGTGGGGAATATTATTTATGCGCGCTCGCTGGTGATCGGGATAGACGGCACGGTTTTTCCAGTACTTACGTTTGGACCGCTCAGCGTGTTGCCCGAATGCCAGAAAAGGGGGATCGGTAGAAAGTTAATCGAATTCAGCACAGAGCGGGCAAGGAGGATGGGATATTCTGCGGTATTGATCTACGGCGACCCGGAGTACTACTCAAGGTTTGGCTTCGCGGCTGCCGAGAAGTTCAATATTCGATCCAGCCAGGGATTGTTCGCAGCAGCGCTGCAAGCATATGAACTGTTTCCTGGTGCCCTTAACGGAGTCTCCGGCAGGTTCGAGGAGGGGACAGCTTACGAGATCGATTCCGATTTGGCCGAGGAGTTCGAGAAGACATTCCCGTTCAAAGAAAAACTTGTTACCCCAAGCCAGGCGCGCTTCATGGAACTGGTTCAAATGGTGCACAAGTGAATGGGATTTTCGGAATTAAAAAAACCCGTCGGAGCAGTAATTGAGCCACCCCGACGGATTATTGGTTTAATTCTCTGTATCAATCGTACGGATCAAAATAACGCTGGACGCGCGGGTTGATCTGGCAGGTGACTTCATAGGTAATGGTGTGCAGCTTTTCCGCCCACTCGTCAGCACTGATCTCCTGGTCGCCGCTGCTGCCGATGAGCACAACCGGATCGCCCACCTTGACGTTGGATCGCGGACCCAGGTTCACCATGCACTGATCCATGCAGACGCGGCCGATCACGGGGTAGGATTGCCCATTGATCAGCACACGCCCCATGTTGGAGAAGAGGCGGTTAAACCCATCCGCATATCCCGCGGGAATTGTGGCAATTAATGTGTCTTCTGGAGCGAACCACGTACGTCCATACCCAATGCTAGTGCCTTCAGCAACTTTCTTAACGAACGACACGCGGGAAAAAAAACTCAGTCCCGGTTTAAGCGGGATGGTGCGCGGCGTGCATGGATCCGGATAAAAGCCATAGATCATAATTCCGGGGCGCACCATGTCGAACCAGCCGTCAGGATGACCCAGCACCGCGCCGGAATTGGCACAATGCACCAGGTCAACCTTCCGACCGATGGCAGAATGGATTTGATCGACCGTGGTTTTAAAGTGTTTGATCTGGTTTGCGGTAAATTCCGTATCGTCCGAGTCGCTGACCGGCAGGTGGGTAAAGATGCCATCCAAGCGGAGGTTTGGACAATCCTTCTCGATATATGCCGCCAGGTCGGGTGCCTCAGTAGGAGTGACACCGATCCGACCCATGCCGGTATCGATTTTTAAATGCACCGGGAAAACAACATCCTGCTTCTCGCATGCCACCTGTAAATGGGCAATATTTTCGCGCTCGCAGACGGTGAGCGTAATGTTATTGGAGATCGCAGCATCCATTTCCTCCGGAAAGGCGGGAGAGAATTTCAGGATGGGCAGGCGAATGCCGGCCTGGCGCAGTTGGATGCCTTCGGGAACGGTGGCGACACCCAACCAATCGACGCCGATCTTTTCAGCCATGCGCGAAATTTCTACTGCGCCGTGACCGTAGCCGTTGGCTTTGACGGCGATCAGGATCTTGCGCTGCAGACCGACTGCCTTACGGATGCCTTCGATGTTGAAGCGGATGTTGGCAAGATGAACGCGCACATGGGTTTGGTAGAGCAGGTTTTCTTGCGGATTGGTCATTCCTGTATCACGACTTTCTGTACATAGGGTGAGGTGCTGGCTGCCAGCAAGGCGCCGTACCCCGGATAAAAGGCGATCTCATCACCGGGTTTCAAAGCGGCGGATGCGTCTTCCACATCCACGATCAGGTGGTCGCTGCTCCCGCCCAGAACGATCATGCCATTGTCCACCGGCTCCAGGTTATCCACCACGGCATCCTGGCGGCCGATGTTGCAAATTGCGCGCGCGCGAATGCCGCGATCCGTGAATTCCTGCAAGCCGCCAAAGGCATCCTGCCCGCGTTTTCCCATTGGTACTGAAGGTTTACGCTCCAGTTCCACGATCTCAGCCACCAACCGGAAGGTATCCTGCCGGGTTCCCGGCCATGCGCTGCGGTCGAGCACATTGCGCCCCAGCAGGATCGCTTCACCAATACGCAGCAGGTTGATTTCTTTGGGCATTTCACCGCTGGCGAGCAGGGGGAGGTTGGCGCTGTTGCCACCGCATAGAACCGGCAAGGGAAGACCGGTTGCCGCGCTGCATTCCTGGCGCAGATCCACCAGCATTTGCATCTTGTCTGCAGTGGGGATCACCCCGCCGTAACATGCCAGATTGGTGCCCAGACCGATCAATTCAATATTGGACAGGCGTGCCGTGGCTCGTGCAACCTCGACGGCATTGTCCGGCCAGATGCCTTCGCGCAAGTCGCCGACATCGATCATCAGGATCACCTGGTGGCGAAGACCCAGTTTGACCGCCGCCGTGGATAAAGCGCTGGTGGATTCAATGGAGGATGCGAGCGAGACGTTTGCATACTTTACAGTTTCTTCCGCCCGGCTAGGGGTTGGGATGCGTAAAAGCATCAATGGCAGCGGCGTGCCTGAATTACGAATCGAGCGCAGGTTTTCCAGGCGTGAATCCGCCAGCATATCCGCACCGGCGGATTCGAGGGCTTGCACTACTGCCGGGTGGGCGCACGTCACCTTGGTCACGCAGGCAACATTAATGCCCCGCGCGTGACACAAATCGACGATCGATCTCGCGTTTTCTTCGATCCGTTGGGGATAGATCTCCAGACGGGGGGTAAATTTCATTTGGCGGTCTCCTTTTCCACCCAGGCTCGGAAGGTGGCTTTAACTTCTTCTGGATATGCCTGTGCCAGGGTACCCAGGGCGGAAAAACGATAATCGCGGTCGAGCAGGACGGTGGTATCCGGAGCGGGAAGCAGGTATTTGCCGGCACCGGTACACACGCGGCGCAGGATCTGCTCTCCGCCTTCAATGCGCGTCAATGCTCCACCGGTGCCGATCACCCATTTTACCGCGGTGAGGTCTTTGCCCTTAATGATCTGTTTTTTCCCTGTTGGCGTGTAGACGTCGCTCACCAGGGCGGCATGACGGCGGATACCGATCTCCACCGCCTTGGAGCACAACCAGCGGGTGAGGTCTCTGCCGTGTTCGTCCAGCGGGATGGCTTGAAGATCATGCAAGCGGTCTTCCCAATCCTCTTCTCCATCCAGTTCAACAATATTACGGGCGTTGATAAAGACACCCAGGTCGCCTTCCACGGTGCGCTTGGCGTGAGGTTCCGGGTCGATCAATTTTACCGACCATTCCGGGCTGCCATCGGTGACGCTGTGCACATCCGTGGTGGCACCACCCACATCAAAAACCACGCAATCGCCCAATTCTTCCGCAAACAACTCCGCTCCACGCAGGACGGCGCCCGGAGTGGGCAGGATCTCCCAGTGGGTCAGATCACCAATGTGAGCCATGCCTGGGGCATGAATGATGTTGCGGTTGAACACCTCGTGGATGATCCTGCGCAGCGGTTCGATGTTCAAGACATCCACTTCAGGAAAAACATTGTCTGCCAGTAGAATTTCCATGCCGTTTAGCTGGAAGATTTGCTGGACGTGCTTGCGTATGGCGGCGTTACCGGCATAGACCAGCGGGATGTTCATGTTCAATGTCGCGAGTTTTTGGGCATTCCCCAGGACAACCTGTTTTTCACCGAAATCCACCCCGCCGGCGAGGAGGATGATATTCGGCCGGATCTCGCGAATTTCATCCAGATCCATATCATCCAGTGCCCCGGCGGTGATCATTTTTACGATCCCACCCGCCCCCAAGGCTGCTTCACGCGCCGCGCGGGCGGTCATGCTGTATGTCAGACCATGCACGGTCATGCGCAAGCCGCCGGCGGCGGAGCTGTTGACAAAGGTCTCGAGGGATGAGGAGATCTTGCCATGACGGCTTTCCAAATCCGCGAATGCCTGCTGCACGCCAATGCGTACATCGCCCTGGGCGACGCTGGTGGGAGCAAAACCCTGTGCGGCATGCTCAAAGCGGCCTTCGGCAAGGCTAAATCCATTCACCTTGGTGATGGTCGAGCCCACCTCAATGGTCAGGAAGCGGATTTCTTCAGGAAGCGGCATTTCTCTCCCGGATCAGAGCACTCCACGCGACATCAAGGTTTTAACCATGACGTTGACCACATCGATGCCGTGAGTACCGCGTCCAAAGGTGGCATCCAGACCGGTCTCCTTGGCCATATCCCGACTCACCTGCGTACCGCCGGCGATCAGGATGATCTTCTCGCGGATACCCCTCTCCACGCAGAGATCCGCCAATTTCTTCATCTGGGCTTTGTGGATGTCGTTGTGGCTGATGATGGTTGAGATGAGGATGGCCTGCGCACCGGTTTCAATGGCGGCATCCACCAATTTGCTGACCGGCACCGAGGTACCGAGATAGTGATATTTCACACCATATTTCTCAATACCGCCGTGCTTGATATCCAAGATTTCCCGCAGACCCACGTTGTGCTCATCTTCGCCCACGGTGGCGGCAACCACTTTCAGCCCGACCTTCTTCACCGCTTCGCGCAGAACATCTTCGTCGAGGATGATCTCCTTCTCGGGGACCTTCAGTGAATTTACATCGATATCAAACCCGACTTTACCTTTGACTTCGACAAAGCAGCCTTCGGAGGGATGCATGACCTGCAGGTTGACTACCACCGGGTCGATCAAACCCAGTTTCTTTGCCATTTCAATGCCGTACACGCGGGCGAAATCCTCGGGGAGGGGCACAAAGAACTGCGTCAATATCGTTCCATCACCCGCCCATTCGGCTTCGGGTTTGACCTTGCCGCCTTTGCGGTAGGGAAAGGTTTCTTCGAGCCGCCGATTGCAGTTGTCTTCGGCATCCAATTCGTCGATGTAGACGATCTTTTCGGGAACACATAACGTGCAACCGCCGACCGCGTCGCATGGATCTTTAATGCCCGCGGGGAGATGGTTGATACCGAAGTGATCGCAAACGGGGGCGAAATAATCCGCGTCGCGTTCAACAATGGTATCGACTGCCACGCCGCCTTTACCGTCGCGGGCGATGCCGTCGCCGTTGCGTTCCGGGTATTTGGCGGAATCAACGAAGAAACCCTGCTCCACGGCGGCAAAATATCCGCCGGTTTCGATGACTTCCTCCAGGAAGGCAACCGCGCGTTCCTTGAGGTCGCGCACCATTGCGCCCATGGGACCGTCATGATTCAGTGTAACCAGTTCCTGGATGCCATCCAGCGCTGCCCAGGTTTGTTTCACGGTCTGGACTCCGCGGATGTTGTTGTAGTGCCAGGGCACGTTGCGACCTTCATCCGGCGTGATGGTGCTTTGAATATCGGCACTGGTGAGCATGGAGATCAGTGTGTCGATGGTGTGGGTGCGGATGGCTTCTTCGATATCCGCTTCGATGTAGCGCGTGTTTTGCTGGGCACGCATCTTGAACTCGGAGAAAAAGTCGCGTAAGGCAACCGCGTAGGGCAGGTCATACCACAGTTTGGGAGCCGGCGGCGCGTCGGGGGGGACAGTGGATAGGCCGATCAGGTCCTTGTCCATTCCCACCGCCACGCTGAAAGCACAGTTGATGCCGTGCTGCACCATCAATTCAGGCATCACCAACCAGCCGGCCTTGGCGGTGGCGTTGGCATTGTGTGCACCATCGATCTGGAAGATGCGCGCGCCGTTCATGACCTTCTTGGCTTCGGCTGCATCGACAAAGGAGCGGTACATATTCACATTGCGGTAAAGCACATTGTACTGGGGGTCCTGGTGGGCGCCATTGATGCCTTCTTCGGCAAACAACACCGCTACTTCCGGTCCGGCCACGCCGGAGACATAACTGTGAAAATTAATGGGACGGCCGACCTCATCCTCGATCAGGTCGCAAGCCTTGCGGCTGGCGCGGATCTGCTTGCGGGTGATGGGCACGCCGCCGACCCCTTCCGGAGTGCCTTCCATCAATCCATCGATGTGACTTTGCCCGGTGGTGCGGATGACCATGAGATGATCCGCTCCGTGCCAGGCGGCCATGCGCATGCGGCGGAGGTCGTCTTCAAAGCGGCCGGATGCGATCTCGGTGGTGACCACGCAGCTCGGCTGCGGATCGATATGGTCGAAATATTTCGAAGCGGGCAAACCGATGCTGTTTTTTAACGGACGGGACATGTTGCGATAATGAAAAGGTCCCATATCCACGCCTTCGGGCGGCACTTCGCGCCAGGTCCATCCTTTGCGGCGGGGATGATAATTTTCAAGGTCTTCGAGGATGTTTTCAATATCCAGTTTTTTGTTGGGATCAAGGTGTTCTGGGTTTGTCATATTCATCTCTCACTCAATTTTCCTGGAATAGGCCAGCAAGAACTTCTTTATTTTCGAGAATGGCGGCTGCGGCACCGCGAATATCGGTTCCAGTTTTCTGAGAAACCTTCAGTACTACATGACCGGCGCCTTTTCCAAGCAAGCCGGCCTCGAGAATGCGATCGACCACGCCATGGGCGGTGAGACTGTCAATGCCCATGCGCAGCAGGACGGAGCGCTCAATGGAAGGCGAGGTGTGCGTTCTGGCGAGATCGACGATGGGATCGACGACCTGGTAGCAAAGCTGCCAGAAGCGTTCTTTTAATTCCTCATCGCTCAGTTTGTGCAATTCTTTTTGACGTGCTTCAAATTTTCGAATTCGATCCTCTGTCATTTTTATCACTCCGATAGAGAATGTTGCTGGTCAGGCAGCGGGGAGATTCGCCTTAACCCAGGTGGTATCTTTCTTAATATCTTCGGCAAGGAAGGCAATATCGTTTTCTGACCATTGGGCGGCTGGAAGCTGTTTCGCGGCGTTGGTCAAATATTCGCGGCGCAGTTTATCGATGTCCTGCACCCTGCCCAGCACCTGTTCCAGATGTTCTGGAATGACGATGCTCTTGCCGGGGACGCTCTCGCGCGGATCTCCGCGGCGCACTTCGATCCCATTTTCACGGGCAAAGGCCAATTGGGCGTTCTGGTGTTTTCCGGCGCTGGTGTATTCAGTTTCCTGGACGACAACGATCTGATCCTTGTCCATCTGGCGCGCCAGGGTGACGGCTGCGGTAAGGCTGATGTTACCGGCGGGACCGCGTTCGAGACCTTCCATCTTGGTGAGCAATTCGGTGACGTAGAATACTTCGCCCTGTGTGACTAGCTGGTATTCGTCCATGTATCTCAAACTGCGTGCGGCATTGCGCGGCACATCGACGCGATCCGGCCAGGTGGCGAAAGGAACACCGAAACCAGTGTGACCGGTGGTAAAGGATTTACGGTTGAAATCATGATCGGAAGCCATATGCAAACCGCTCAGATCGACAGAGCAAGCCACCACTCGAGCTGATGCACAATCTGCCTGGATCAAGCCGCGGGCAGTGCCGGTAAGGTTGCCACCTCCGGCATGGGTGATCACCACAGCGTCTGGGGCTTTACCGAATCGCTGTTTGACTTCTGTGCCGATTTCCATGCCCAGGCTTTCGACTCCGCGGATGCCGAAGGGGGTATACAGGCTGGCGTTGAAAAAGCCGGTCTCTTCGAGGGTACGCAATTGCATATAGAAGAGTTCAGGACCAACGGTGAGTTTGAGCACCTCGGCACCGTATGCTTCACATGCGCGCCCTTTTTCGATGATCTCCGGCTGTCCCACACGGCGGCTGTCGTATACCTCCTGCAGGATGATGGTTTTCAGACCGCGTTGGGCAGCCTGGGAGGCAACGGCAGCACCGTAATTGCCGCTGGTGGCAGCCACCATGCCCTTGTAGCTTTTGATCATGGCGGTATAGGCGCTGATGGAAGCCCGGCGGGCTTTAAAGCTGCCCGACGCGTTCGCGGCTTCATCCTTTACAAAGATCCTGGCCCCTTTACCGGGTTCACAGGTCTTGCGCACCGCGCTGGTGATGTTGTGTAATTCATAAAGGGGAGTGCCGCCGACCTTGGTTTCGTGCTGGATGCGGAAGATATCCTCCATCGAATAACCGGTTTCTGACATCATACGTTCGTAATCAAAGGCAATCGGGCTTTGAATGAAATCATCGTAATCGATCCCCATCGATGCTTTCATGATCTCATTTTTTCTTGCCATTACGGCAGCATAAGACATATCGCGTTGGGTCATTTTTCCGCCTCGGTGCCGATGGTCAACAATTCCGGTACAACCTTGCCGTAAGTGTGCATGTAACTCGGATTTACCGTGATCAATTTTCCGATCAATTCGCGTCCGATCATGGTGCGGATGCGAACCGTCTGACCCATTTCGGCATCCTCGGTCAGGAATCCGGATACGAACATCAGATATGGGACTTTCTTGGTGTCTTCAGGGAGCGCCTTCGCGCGCTGCTCAGGTTCGAGCACCACCCATTCGACCTCAACCCAGGTACCCTTGGGGACCTTGTTCATTCGTTTCCTCCAATAAAATGATTTGAAGAATCAAATTCGGCGGGAATACGCGCTTTCACCCATCAAGGCTGCCGGAACGGGCATGTCGATCATGCGCTTCAACCCCGGCGTGGCAGCCACCACATGCGGGATCATGTTGACGGCCAACCCTTCGGTTGCGATCCCTCCAGCGATCTCGGGTTTGATTGACATGTGAATTTCGGGTTTGCCGTAAATATTGATGTAATCGCCGGTATTTTCGTTTTCCAGTTCAGGGAGGATTTGCTGGGGATGGACCAGCTTGATGACCTCTTTATCTCCGCGATATCCAATGCCGATATGCGAGCAGCCGGCAACCATGCCTGGCTGAACCTTGACGTGCGGGGTTTCGCGGAAGACCTTGCTAATGATCGGTTCGCGACTCTGCATGATGCGGTCGACACCCAAACCCAGGGCGTCGCTGATCATGTGGATCGATTCAGGAAAACCCACGTGACCCACGATCGATCCATCGGCGATGCCCGCTTTGAACGCTTCCGGAGTGGTACCCACGCCCTGGGTCTGCATGACGGTGGGTCCGTACGGACTGAGATCATTCACACGGGAAGCCTCGATACGTTCCACGGTATGATTTCCACCGCTCAATGCCACAACGATCAGGTCCAACACAAAACCTGGATTCACGCCGGTTCCCAAAACCGTGACTTCGTGTTTTTTTGCGAGATCGTCCAACTCCCGGGCTAATTCAGGGTTCTGGGCATACGCATCCGCCATTTCTTCGGCGATGGAGATGCAGTTTATGCCTGCTGAAACGATCTTGCGCAAGTCGGGGATTTGTTCCTTCAGCCAGGAAGTTGTGGCAATGACCACAATATCTACATTTTCCTTCTTCAAGACATCTTCAGGTTTATTCGTGACCTTGACACCGAGGGTTTTTCCCACCTTCAAAACCTCACCCAGATCTTTTCCCACATAATCGGGTCTGCTGTCCACAGCAGCAACAATTTTCAGCCCATTCTTTTCCAGCATCAGTTTTGCCATGCCGCTGCCCATGGCTCCAAGCCCCCATTGTAGGACGCGAATCGGATTCATACATACTCCTCAAGAAAGATGTGTATTACAAATGAACTCGATGCTACAGGAGACATTTTAACATAGAAGGGAGAACTGATACTCCCTTTTGAGCATATCCCGGCTCGCTTTTTCAATGTTGATTTCATCCATTTTTGGGTCATAATAAAATTGAGAGAAAAACAACCGGATGGATTATTCGAAAGGAGAATTTGCATGCAGGAAGTGCTCAGCCGATGCGGCTATCGATGCGACCTATGCCTGGCGTACCGTTTGAATGTGGAATCGAACCCGACCAACCAGCAGCTTCTCAGCGACGGGTGGTATCGCTATTTTGGCTTGCGCATCCCGGCGGATCAGATCATCTGCGACGGCTGCTGGACAGAGAAAGGACGGCTTTTGGACGGCGAATGCCCGGTGAGACCGTGCGTAATCGAGCGCGGGTTGCAAAACTGTGCACAATGCGCCGAATATGGTTGCGATAAACTGGTTGAGCGCCTGGTAACTTTTGACGAATTGGCCGCCAAACAAAGACCAGGGATCCCGGCGGAGGACCGCAGCAGATTCATTTTCCCTTATGAAAATAAGGCCAGGTTGGATGAACTCAGGAAAAACGGAAAATGATTGTAGAGGATTGAAATAATCACGAACCGATCGTGAAAATTGAAAATTGAACTGGAACGCCACCGTTGGAAAAACGTAATCGTGCGTTTTCGTTTCCAATATTCAGCTGACCGGTCAATTTGGGATCACTGCAGAGGATGCCGACCTTCCAGCCTGAAAATTTTGTGCGCAAGATCTCACCGAAACGAGCGTAAAGATCGCGCAGGTCTCTATCTGCGCTTACCCGGATGCCGTATGGCGGATTGGTGATGATCCAACCGGGCGTAGCGGCAGGTTCGAGGGAAGATAGCGCTTGCTGGCGGAAGTCCACATCTGTTTTTTGTCCTGCCCGTGAGGCATTGGCGATGGCCATCTCCACAGCCCCTTTGTCGCGATCGAATCCCTGTATCCGGCAGGAAAGAGGGATGATCTCACTGCGGGCTTTTTCCAATTGCTCCACCCATGCCTCTTTTGAAAAAACCGGCCATTTTTCAAAGGCGAACTCACGCGCAATGCCCGGCGGAATGCGGCGGGCGAGCAGAGCAGCTTCAATGGGAATGGTTCCTGAGCCGCAAAACGGATCGATCAAAGGCGACTGATCCTCCCAATTACTGGAGAGGAGCATGGCAGCGGCGAGGGTTTCACGCAGCGGCGCCTTGGCGACAGCCTGGCGGTAACCGCGTTTGTGAAGAAGTTCTCCGGATGAATCCACGCTGATGGTACACAGGTCGTTGACCAGGCGCACCAAGATCATTTGTGCCTGCACTTCCTGGCGGCAGGGTTTTTGCGGTGCACCGGATAAAGAAAAATGGTCGTTAATCGCGCCAAGTACGCGTTCCGCAACCGCATCGGTATGATAGAGTTTCGATTTGTGGCATGCAGCTTGAATGTTGACTGCCTGGCCAGGGAGGATATACCTTTCCCATTCCAGGTGTGAAGCTTTCTTGCGTAATTCAGCAAATGCCGTTGCATGGAACTCCCCCAGGCGCACGATGACGCGGCTGGCGCAGCGCAAATGCAGGTTGGCAGACTGGATATGAGAATAAAATCCCTCGAACAATAATCCACCGTCATCCTCACCGGTACCGGTCTTGCCAGAATGCCGTGCACGGTTTGCATGGGTGAGGGGGACCAACCCGATCTGCCTGGATTCGAGATCAAGAATTTCCTCGATTCCAGGAGCGCAAGAGACAAAAAAACGAACCTTCTCATTTCCCATGGTCAGATTTTTTACCCTGAACGGGTGATTTATGGTTGGCAGATTTCCCATGGATGAATCCTGGGCGTGAAGGCGAGGGATTGCGCATGTGTTCCAGCGTGACCAGTTCTTTTTGCCTTGATTTTCCGTGCAGGTTTTTCTCCACGAAGATCTTTCGTCCAGTAAAGGGATCTTTTTCAGTGTAGTACATCAGGCTGGCGTAGGTGGAAGGCGTGGGAGTAAAAATCTGCACCTGTTCGGGTTGAATATGTAATTTTTCGCTGACAAATTTATGCAGGTTGCGCATTTCCCTGTCGCTGCAGCCGGGATATGCTGCGATGAGATAATAAGTTAGGTATTGTTCTTTGCCTGCCTGGCGCGACAGGTTTTCGAATTGGTCGCGGAATTGTGTCAACGTGCGCACCGGGGGTTTTCCCATCAATCCCAATATTGAGGGTTCCGAATGTTCCGGGGCGACCTTGAGCTGACCTGAAGTATGATGGCGCACGATCTCGTTGAGGTATTGGTTTCCGCGCAGCCGGTCCGAGAGGACCATGTCATAACGAATACCTGAGCCGACAAACACCTTTTTTACGCCAGGTACCTGACGAATTTTCTGCAGCAATTCAATCTGTCGTGAATGATCGATCTTCAATACCGGGCAAATTTCGGGGAAAAGGCAGCGTTTGTCTTCACAGGCGCCGCTCTTGGTTTTTTTGATGCACTCAATCGCATACATATTGGCAGTTGGGCCGCTGAGATCGTTGATCACACCCTTGAATGCGGGATGGGCGGCAATGCTGCGCGCTTCGGTCAGGATGGAATCGACGCTGCGGGAAGTGACCGTGCGACCTTCGTGGACTGCGATGGCGCAAAAATTACATTCTCCATAACAGCCGCGGTGAGTGGGAATGGAGAATTGGATGGTTTCAAGCGCTTTGACACTTCCCTGTTTTTCATAAAAGGGATGCTGCATGCGCTCAAAACCCAGAGCGTATACGTCATCGAGTTCTTCCTGCGACAGTACCGATGAAGGTGGATTTTGGATCAGATAACGGTCGGCTTTTTTCTGCGCGAGTCCGCGGGCGGTGATGGGGTCATTATTGTGATAGAAAAGCTCAAACATGCGGGTAAAAGCGTCCTGGTCGGCCAGGGTTTCCTCGAAGGAGGGAAGCTCAATATACCCTTCAGGCACATTCCGGGAGAGGTAGCACAACCCGCGTATTTGATGGGGATCGCGGTTGTTTTTCAGCGCATCCGCCAATTCCAGGATGCTCCGCTCTGCCATGCCGTAGAGCAGAAAATCCGCCTTGGAATCGAAGAGAATGGGGGCACGCAGGCGGTCGCTCCAATAATCGTAGTGGGTGATGCGGCGCAGGCTGGCTTCGATCCCGCCCAGGACGATCGGCCTGGAACTTTTATAATGGCGTTTGATCAAATTGGTGTAGGCGATGACCGCCCGATCCGGACGGCGATCATTGATACCGCCGGGGGTGAAATCATCGGAACGGCGTTTGCGGAGCGTGGCAGTGTAGTTGGCGACCATGGAATCCACGGCGCCGCCACTGACCCCCCAGAATAAGGTGGGTTCGCCGAACCTGGTTATCTCCGTGCCGTTTTGGATATCCGGTTGAGCGATGACGCCGACCCTGTAGCCGGCATTCAAGAGCACTTTTCCGATCACGGCAATGCCTGAATAAGGGGAATCGATATAGGTGTCTCCCGAAATCAGGATGACATCCAGTTGATCCCAACCCAGCAGTTTTACTTCCTCAGGCGTAGCAGGAATGAACATGAGCAAACCTTTCATCCTGGAGTATACCATCCAGAATTGAAGTCATATTACAAAAAAGCAGCCTTACGGCTGCCAGGTTATCCAGTTTCAATCGCAGCAGTGACCGCCGCAGCCTTCACCATCGCAGCAATCATCTTCTTCGAAATGCACATGATCATGTTCAAGTTCTTCAGGTGTGGCTGCGCGTAAACCATTTATTTTGATGACAAAGGTGAGATCCTTGCCAGCCAGAGGGTGATTAAAGTTCAAGGTAACAGAATCCAGGGTGACTTCTTCGATGAAAGCTGCAATTTCTTCCCCTTCTTCGTTCTCCATTGTAACTTCGGTACCGACTTCCAAAGGAAAATCTTCAGGAAATTCTGTTTTGGGAAGTTCCAAAAACTCTTCCGGGTCGTAATCGCCGTAGGCTTCCGCGGCTTTTACAAATACTTCCTTGGACTCGCCAATGGTCATGCCTTCGAGTTCATTTTCCAAGCCGGGAATGATGTGACCGTGACCTTGTATGAACTCAAGGGGATCATTTGCATCCGCGCTGTCGATCAATTCACCGTCAACCCTCAACTCATACTCCATGCTGACGACCAAATCCTTGCCAACTTTGTTAAAATCCTGGGATGTGCTCACGTGCGTCCTTCTTTCTGGTGATGTTTTGTAGAACGCAGCATTATATCATGGTCTATACAAATTCAGAGGGATGATGCGATTCAGGAGATGTGGACGCGAATGGCTGATTCACCGGCTACCGGGCATTTATTCTCGCAGATACCGCACCCGATACAGGTGTCCCGGTTTACCACCGGAAGGGGAATGGTCATGGTTCCATCACCGGCAGGAAAAGTACCCGATTCAAGGGTAATGGCCTTCTGAGGTAGAGGGCACATCTCTTCACAAACGATGCAGGTTTGATGGTCTCCCCAGGCAATGCAGCGGTCGTGATCGATGTAGGCCTTGCCAATGACAGCAGATTGCTTTTCCTCGAGCGAAAGGGGAGGTATGGCTTGCACGGGGCAAATCTGACCGCAGGCATTGCAGGAAAACTGGCAAAATCCCATGCGCGGTACCAGGAGGGGAATGCCGGCGGATTCAACCCCGGATCGATCCATGTCGATTTGCAGTCCGCCGGTCGGGCACACCTTCAGGCACAGTCCGCAGCGTATGCAACGGGTCGAGAAATCGCTGGCTGTCACGCCGGGCGGGCGAAGGAAAAAGTCCTTGGAAGATTGTTTGAACCAGTCCAGTGAGAGAACTGTGGTAATGATCACAGAAGCCAATAATGAATTCATGAAGGTTCGCCGTCCCGCATCGTACGAATACCTTGGAGCAAGGTCGAAACGGGGTGCAAAGCTCAAAGATCCTTTTTGGCAACTTTGCAGGCAGTTCATGCACATAATGCATTCGGCGGGATCGCTCTTGAAATCGTGTGCGGGATCGATGGTATCTGTGGGGCAATTCAATTCGCATAGATGACAACCTCCGCAGTTGTCGCTGACCCTGCGTTTGAAAACCGCGGCTTTGGATATGAACCCCAGCAGCGCACCGAGCGGGCAAAGGTAACGGCACCAGAAACGTTCCGCAAGCAAATTCAGCAAAACAATCATCGAAAAGAATACACCTGTCAAAACCGCATATTGGAATACGATAGGCTGCAAGGGGAAAAGAGCGGGACGAATGAGCAGATCGAAGCGGTACACGGCATTGGTCATGAAAGGAATCGAAGCCAGCAACCTCTCTGCAGTGGTAACGATCTTTTCCATTGCAGGGAGGATAGTGACGGTAACGGTGCGCGTATAGATCGTCAATGGGTCAAAGATAAGCAGGGTAAGATTGCTGAATACAGCAGATATGAGGATCACGAACAACAATCCATATTTGACTCCGCGCCATTGTTCTGAAATCCTGATTTTTGATTTTCCGCTGCGAAATTTGAAAATGTCGAGCACAGTACCCAGAGGGCAGAGCCAGCCGCACCATGCCCGACCAAAAACAAGGCTCGCAAGCAGCAGGATAAGCGAAATGGTCATGCCGGTTAAAAAGATGCGGCTGCTGAGCAAAGCGGCAAGCATGGACAGGGGGCTGAGACGGATTGGAACACTGGATAAATCGTATGGAGCACGGTTTAATCCAGTAGCGATGATTGCGGTGGTAAAACCCAACAGAGAAAGCGCCTGGGTGATCTTGCGCGCGGTCACCCAGCGGTTTCTTTGGGTAAGAAGGTGGTTACGCTTTGGATTAACCGTTGACATTGAATTCTTCGATTTTCAAGTTCTGAAAATCCATCTTCCCCAACCCGCGGTTGGCGGCATTGACCAGGTAGTCCAAATTTTGCGGCTGCATGCCAAACAGGGTGGCAGCAAAACTATCTGCTGCAACGATGTCCTGCGAGAATACCATTGTATTTTGCAGCCGGACATCATTCAGATCACCGCCAGTGGGACCATTGGCCATGAGCATGCGTATGGCATCGATCACGGTCAGGTGAGGACGCACCAGGGTTCCCAGGTCGACCACCCTATCGGAGAAATTGCGGTGGATCGCACCGCGATCTTCGATCGTTCCCATGAGGTTCTTCAACCCAAGGGTGAGTACTGCCAGCCCGTGAGTCTTCGCAACCGGCACATCGATCAAAAGATCTGCCTTTAATACATCCTCATAAACACTGACCTTTTTCAATGACACTGAATCGGGCAATTCATAGTCCTTGTATTTTAGAGGGATCATCAATTCCATTTCACCGCCGGCTGCTTTGACCTGCTCCTGGATACCGCTGGATTGGTAACATTCTTCAGCGGGACCGCCAAAGGGATAGTCGATTACTCTCACCCTTTTTGCGCCTGCTTCGAGGCACACTTTGACCAGGGCTGCGACCACCCAGGGATTTGTTGTTGCGGCATATTCATAAGAGCGGTAAGGGACGCAAATATTGGGCTTGATGATGACATCCGCGCCGGGCTGCATGAAGCGTTCCATTCCACCCAGGGCGTTGATACCCTGGCGGACGTGCTGTTCGGGATCATCTCCATGAGTGACCACTAGGTAAGGATATTCCCGTGGAGTAGCTGTGACAGGATTTTCGGTTTCTGGAATGGTGGTGGATGTGGGAAGAGGCTGCAGGGGGGTTGGCGAAGACTGACTTTCAATGGTAGGAGGGGAGTTGTTCGAACCGCACGAGGATAATAGCTGGGCGGCTGCCACTGAACTGAACCCCAAACCCAGAAGATGCAAGAAATCGCGGCGGCTGACTTTCTTCATCATGACCTCCTTCGGTGAGCAGCACTAATAATTTATTCATCCGATAAAACCGCGCATTGACTGATATTCCCCGCTGTTCTGAAATAATCCGATGCCAGGGCAATGGATTCAAAGGAAAGGTTGGTTGAAAAATGCAACGGGATCAAATCCATCCAGCGGATCTGGTCCATAAAACCCTTCGCTCCTTGTTGTGAGAATTGACCGCAGGCTTTCTGGAAGAATTGCTGACCGTTGAGAAGCACGATATGCTTTTCATCCGCGGTGGAGGGGGTGGCGGCGGAAATTTGCACTTCTTCCTGGGTCAGCCATTTGTTGAAAAGCGACAAACCGGCATTATCCACAGTGATGTAGCCGGTGGTTACGAGATCGAAACGCTTTTCGATCTCATTTATGAAGCGTGGGGACACTTTTCCATTTGAATCGATTTTGAAGGATGTACCCAAGGCAGCCGATGTGGCATCATCGTACGAAGGATAGAGCGGAAGGAGCATGACCTGGGGCGGCTGCGAATAGAAAACCATCAATCCCCACACCGATACAAGCTGCGGGGTTCCGCTGCCTAAATCGGTGATGTGAACCAGAAGGTAATTTTTCTGGGTTGAGGCAATTTGGATGTCCTGGAATGCCTGAGCCTGTCCGGATCGACCCGACCCCCATTTTTCGGCAGCCTGAAACCCCAACACGGCACTGACGACGAAAATTACAACGACCAGGAAAAACACCAATTTTTTCATGTTTTATTGTGCATCATTAATGACATGTGCTTACATGAACATGCAATCATTTTACCATTTTGTGAATAAGCAACCAACAGATGCAGGGATCAAAAAAGCGCCCGAAGGCGCTTCGGTTTATAAAAATAGGAGGCTGACCGAATAGGCCAGCAGACCTGCCGCAAAACCAGCGCATGCGATTACGGTAACCACCGCCGCCTGGTAAGCGAACTTCTTCTCCTGGCAGGCGCTGATGGATTTCTGAATGATCGAGCGGACGGCTTGAGAACGGGTGAGCATCGGAATGGCGATGTTCCAAAAAGTCAATTCCATTTGTTTGATAAATGCGTTCATGATATTCTCCATTAGCGGGAGGTGGATAGTTTCAAAACCCGACCGTTACCATCGGCAACCACACGCACGGTACGCGGTAAAGATTTTCCATTTTCAGTCAGCGCTTTACCATGGAAGATCAGTTGATACTTTTCTCCCGGAAGTTCTTTGACCGAGGGATTCGATCCTTTCAACTCGGGGAACTGCCGGTAGACCGCATTGCATACAGAAGTTTTACTTTTCGCGTCCATTTGTGCTCCTATCTACTCACTCTCCGCCGCAGAAACGCCGGGATATCCAGATCGACTTCCGCACCGGCCATTTCGAATTGAAATTCTGCTTCCATAGGTT
>DAOUGM010000070.1:0-1594 GCA_034428895.1 Anaerolineaceae bacterium | reverse complement strand
GCGATGCAGAAAAGCCGAATACGAATTCAGTTCTTCAAATAATTTCAATAGTGATTGCCGGAGTATCTGACTGGTTTGCTCGTCCTTCTTTCCACCGGGTTTTATTTCCAATGTATTGGGGGAGATTTTTGCGAGGGTGATATTTCCTTCACTTGCCAGCCATTTCAACCCGGATTCAACAATTTGCGTTGTAAGTCCTGTTTGAGCTGCGATCAGTTCCAGGCTAAATTCAAGTTTTCCGACGCTGAGGTCGCTTTTAACTTTCCTGGCCAAGGTGCGGGTAAAAATTGCGAGCTGGTGTTCGAGAGGCGGCCGGAGGAACCAATGGATGTGCCTGGGTTTCACCGTAGTGAGTATCCCTTGTAATACCAATTGTGAGGGCGGTGTGGACCAGATCACAAGGGAAGCGGAAGGGCGAAGATGATCCCTATCCACGCCGGCAATTGCGGTTTCATATGTTCCTTCGCACCAGACCAAGGTATCAGTTTCATTATCAATACGTCGAAGGTCAATTTGGGGTTGCCCTGACCGGCGGTGATCGTGATTCTGGATCAGTTTCCTTTGCGGACGCACAATCACGGGGAGCGAGTCATCGATTCGCCGAAAATCCACCCATTCGAACTGGACGCCTTCCTGTCCGCGGTAGTTGCTGGAATGCACCGTGTAAGCCAGGTCGAATTTTCCATCCGGCAGCGGCAGGCGTGAGGTGTTCCACCAGATCAGTTTGGTCTGGCTCCCACCAGTATCTTCAACGGTGACTTGGAGATGTTCCTTCATTTTACCCACCGGAGTGGTGTCCACCAGGCTCAGCGAGCGAGCCGCAAACAGCAGGGGAGGGTTTCCGGGTCCAAAGGGCGCCAGCGAATCGAACGATTTTAGCAACTCCAGGGAAAAAGCCGTAGGAGAAACCCAGCCATCGATCACCAGATCCTGTGAAACCTGGCGCGTGCTTGCCTGATACGCCACCGATCTGCCCATGCCGCGTTTGAAGGCCGAGTAATTCTCGGGTGAGAGGGACATCCCGGCAGCCATGGGGTGACCGCCAAAAGACAACAGCAATTTTTGGTTTTGGGTGAGAGCTGCGGTGATATCGATACCTTCCACTGAGCGCGCCGAACCCTTCATGGGCTGATCGGGCGGAGCAACGAGGAGAATGACCGGGCGGTGGAACATTTCAACCAGCCGGCTGGCGACGATGCCTACTACGCCGGCAGGCCAAGCGGGATGGTCCAATATCAGCAGAGGTTGGTCGAGGATGGAGCGGTCCCTTTCCAAACAAGCCAGCGCACCGTTGAAAACCTGATCGCAGAGAATCTTGCGTTGGGCGTTCAGTTCCTCCAGGCGGGTGACCGTGGCTGCAATGTGACCGGAATCCTCCGAAAGAAGAAACTCGACCATCGGATTGGCATCCGCAAGTCGACCGACTGCGTTGAGGCGGGGAGCGATCGCATACGAGATTTGCTCTTCGGTGAAATGTTCGCGGTCGATTTCGGCTGCCTGAAGCATGGCCTGCAGCGCCGGGCGGGGGGATTTGCGGATATTTGACAAACCGGATTGAACGAGGAACCTGGTGTCCCCAAGCAGGTCAGCCAGG
>DAOUGM010000069.1:0-3868 GCA_034428895.1 Anaerolineaceae bacterium | reverse complement strand
TCATATGCATCATCGATGCTTCCAACCATATTAAACGCCGGCTCAGGAAGCATATCACATTTACCGTCCAGTATTTCACGAAAACTGCTAACTGTTTCACTTAATGGCACGTATTTACCTGGAATACCCGTGAATTGCTCGGCGACGAACATGGGCTGCGAGAAAAATCTTTCGATCTTTCGCGCTCTTGATACTGTCAGTTTATCATCTTCGCTCAACTCTTCGATTCCCAGGATGGCGATAGTATCCTGCAGGTCTTTATAGCGTTGCAGCAGCCTCTGCACTTCGCGGGCCGTGTTGTAGTGCTCAGCGCCGACGATCTTCGGATCCAATATACGGGAAGTTGACGCCAGAGGATCAACCGCCGGATAGATACCCTTTTCCGAAATGGAACGCTCCAATGCAATCGTGGCGTCCAGGTGAGTGAAAGTTGCCACCGGGGCGGGATCGGAGTAATCGTCTGCCGGAACGTAAACTGCCTGCATCGATGTGATCGATCCCGTGTGTGTCGATGTGATCCGCTCTTGAAGATTTCCCATTTCAGTACTGAGTGTGGGTTGGTATCCCACTGCGGAAGGGAGACGTCCAAGCAAAGCGGATACTTCGGATCCTGACATGGTAAATCTGAAAATATTATCGATAAATAATAATACATCCATACCTTGATCGCGGAAATATTCTGCCATGGAAAGCGCAGACAACGCCACCCTTAAGCGCACTCCGGAGGTCTCGTTCATTTGACCAAACACCATGACCGTATCCTTCATCACTCCGGATTCCAGCATTTCGCGGTAGAGTTGTGTGCCTTCCCTGGTACGTTCGCCGACACCGGCGAATACGGACTTACCCTTGTGTACAGTGGCAATCGAATGAATGAGTTCCTGAATGATTACTGTTTTACCCACTCCGGCGCCGCCAAAAATGCCGGTTTTACCGCCTTTTGTAAAAGGTGCGATTAGGTCGATAACTTTTAATCCCGTCTCAAATACCTCAACTCGTGTCGATTGTTCATCGAAATCTGGTGCTTCGCGATGAATTGGATAATATTCCTTAGCAACGATCGGTCCTTTGTTATCCACCGGTTCACCGAGAACATTCAATACACGCCCCAGTGTTCCTTCGCCTACCGGTACCTGAATAGGAGCATTGGTGCGCGTGACTGCCATATCACGCTGCAGTCCATCCGTCGAATCCATCGCAACACAACGCACTACGTCATCGGGCAATATTTTTTCAACTTCCAGCACCAGAGGCCGTTCATTATTTCTTTCGACAAGTAATGCTTCATAAATGGCTGGTGCGAATCCTTTGGGAAACCCAACATCGACCACGCTGCCTTGAATTTGGAGTATCCAGCCGTTTCGTGATTCCATGTTTATTCCTCCACGTATTGCGGAATTCTTATGCTTATGTGTTTCCTTGTGCCGCAGCACCACCTACGATGTCCAACATCTCATTCGTGATGGATTGCTGCCGGACCTTGTTGTATTCCATTTGCAAAACCGTAACCAACTCGTTGGCATTATCCGTGGCATTTGCCATAGCCAGCATTCTGGATGCATATTCAGATGCCTGCGAGGTAAGCACTGCCTGGAAGATCTGGGTTCCGGTGAAGCGGGGAATTATTTCATCCAGCAGCTCTTTTTGTTCGGGCTCATAGGAAAATACCGATTTTCCATCCATTACCTTAATGGACTTGGGTAGGTTTTTCTGGTCGACCTCGAGCGGGAGAAGTTTGAGAATTTCTGGTGCCTGCCGCATCATTGTTTCAAATCGAGTAAAGGATATATACACCTGGTCATACTTTTCAGCCAGAAATTCCTCAACCACCAGGTGCGAAATCGGGGATATTTCGAGAAAACTTGCTGGGATTTTTAGATCCGTAAATTCAGCAATAACGCGTGCTTTTCTTCGAAGCAAAAGATCTCTTCCCTTTTTGCCTACGCAAACATAATCTACCGGTTGTTCAAAATTATCAAAATATTCAAGCGTATTACGGAGTACATTGACATTATATGATCCAGCCAAACCTCGATCGCCGCTGATCATGATCACCAAAACCCGATCGATTTTCTTTCTTTCACTAAGCAACGGATGAAGGCTGGTATGTCCAGGTTGCGCAGCCAAGTTGACCAATACACTCCAGGCTTTGCTGGAATACGGCAATGAGGCGGAATTTGCAGCAATTGCTTTACGTACCTTGCTGGCAGCGACGGTCTTCAAAGCCCGGGTAACCTGCGCAAGGGCTTTGATGCTTTTAATGCGCATTCGCATTTCTCTTGATGATGGCATTTGATATAAACCCTGTCCGTCTTAAGCCCAGGAATTATTAAAAACTTCCAGGGATTTCTTCAACTTCTCTTCCATCTCAGGTGTAATACGTTTTTCTTCCGCAATCGACACACTAATTTCGGTCGAATATCCGCTGATGTGTCGGATCAACGCAGATTCCCATTCCTTCATTTTCTCAATTGCAACGTTATCGGCATACCCGTTTACAGCCGCGTAAAGCAGGATTACCTGCTCGGCAAGTTGCACAGGTTCATACTGGGGTTGCTTTAACACCTCCTGCAACCTTAACCCGCGATTCAATTGTCCAAGCGTCGCTTTATCCAGATCTGATCCGAATTGGGCGAAGGCCGCCAATTCCCTGAAGTTTGCCATATCCAAGCGCAAACGTCCGGCTACCTGTTTCATGGCTTTGGTTTGTGCAGAACCACCCACACGGGAAACCGAAATTCCAACGTTCACTGCCGGTCGGATGCCCGCATTGAACAGATTACCTTCTAGATAGATCTGCCCATCAGTGATTGAGATCACGTTGGTTGGAATATAGGCGGAAACGTCTCCCAGGAGCGTTTCGATGATCGGGAGAGCAGTCAATGAACCTCCGCTCTCTTTTATTCGAACAATTTTGAGTTTTTCGTTATCCGGCATTCCCTTTAATGCATTCTTTGCTAGATCCATTGCCATGGGTCCAGTAAAAATCGGTAACTCTTTTGCTTCTTCCGTATTGATCGTGTCGTCCGTAAAGGGTTGGGGAACGATCACATACTTATTTGCAATACACGCAGCCCGTTCCAGCAACCTCGAGTGCAAGTAAAAAACATCGCCGGGATAAGCTTCTCGTCCAGGGGGTCTTCTCAAGAGCAAAGAGATTTGCCTGTATGCCCAGGCATGTTTGGAAAGATCATCGTAAACCACCAGCGCATCTCTTCCACTCTCCATGATCGATTCACCGATGGCACAGCCGGCATATGGCGCGATATATTGCATTGCCGCCGATTCGTCTGAAGCGGCCACTACTACAATTGTGTGGTCCATCGCTCCATAACTTTCCAACAATGCCACTGTCCGTGCCACAGCCGCCTTCTTTTGCCCAATAGCGACATATATGCAAGTGAGATTCTTGCCTTTCTGATTGATGATCGTATCGATGGCGATGGCAGTTTTTCCAGTCTGACGGTCGCCGATGATCAATTCACGCTGCCCGCGACCTATGGGAATCATCGAATCAATGGCTTTCAATCCCGTCTGTACTGGTAAATCCACGTCCCGACGTTCAATGACCCCTGGCGCAACCCGTTCCAGAGGACGAAATTGATCGGATTTAATCGATCCCTTTCCATCCACCGGCTCGCCAAGCGCATTCACCACTCTGCCAATCAATTGGTCACCTACCGGCACGGAAGCGATCCGTCCAGTGGTTTCAACTTCCATGCTTTCTCGAATGGTCGTGTAATCTCCAAGGATAATCACACCCACCCGATCCTTTTCCAGGTTGAATGCGATCCCTTTTACACCGTTGGCGAATTCCACCAATTCCTGGGAATGTACGCCGGTTAATCCGCTTACCTGCGCAATGCCG
>DAOUGM010000068.1:0-2185 GCA_034428895.1 Anaerolineaceae bacterium | reverse complement strand
CCCCCCTGCCGCACGACATGAAAGTGACCAAGCGCACCGACGTCGCCAACCTCATCGAACACCTGCGCAAGAAACTCGCCCCCGTCGCCGACCTCACCGGCGTCGACCTCTCCGAAATGGACGAGCAATGATTCGTTTTACATTGGTTCCCACTTTTAAAACAAAAACGAATCGGTTTTTCGCGTATTCCGTTTTCCGCTTTTCATCCACCCACGCCCTTCGCGGCGCCCGGTTCAAACCCACTCCCAGAATGAGAGAGGTCCGCTATTCGAACGAAAAACGCATCCCCTATCCCGGCGGTTCCAGGCTGTCGATCGAGACGATGTCCAGTATCACATACCTATCGATCACGTCGGTGATCGTGCCCGTCAGCGTCACCCGCCAGCCTGGCTTCAGCGATTGCAGAATTTCGGGTTCGAAATTCGACAGCTGTTCAGTGAAGATTTGCGCCGAGTAACTGCACTCCTCGCCGGCAAAGTCGATCCACATGCCAAAATCCATCTGGTCGGAGTAGTCGATCACCCCCGAAACCTGCACCTGGCTGCCCATCATGCGCAAATAATCACTGCACGGCACCGGCGTAGGGAACAGGCTTTGCCCGTTCTCCTCCCACCACTTGCGCCATTGAGCCCCATCCGCGCCGAAGTCCTGCCCGGTGATGGCCCTCAACGCTTCTGTAACCTGCTCCTTAACATCCCCCTGGTTGGGGAAAAAAGCGCTGACCGTCGGCGTGGGTTTGAGCGGTTCTTCCAGCATGCCGATCAACGCCGGAACAGCCGCCAGCGCATCGCGTTTCAGAAAAGCGAGGTGGTTCAGTGCGGTTCCCTGCCGGTTGACCATCTCCTCCGCAGTTGCCACCAGGCAGTTCACCACCAGCCCCTTTTCCGTGAGCGCCTGGTCGGCGCAGAAATCGGCCGCCATGTTGCGGTGAATCGAAGGCACGTCAGCCCGTCGGATCACATTAGCCAGGAAATCATAGCCCCAGATCTGGCTGAATCCTTCGAACAACGCCAGGCTGACCGCCAGGCTCACCGGTGCGGACGATGGGTTTTTGTTACAGCCTGTGACCACGAACGGCGGCGAGATGCCTTCCTTGATCTCCACCTCGTCGCTTGTAGCGCCGCTGGCGGTCAGCGCCATCATCCCCTGCGCTTGTGAACCGCTGTAGCACCACCCACCGGTGTAGTTGCCGGCGACCGCTTCCACAGAGAGGGTGATCTCCAGCCGGGCATCGCACTCCCCGCCTGGCTCCACCGCGTGAATGCCGTTGGCGCGCAGCATCAGGGCAACATCATCCCTCAGCCCCGCGGAGAGCGGCACCGTGCTCGCCGTCTCAGGTCCCTGCTTGATCTCCAGGCACACAGATTGGACCGTCCGCTCGGAGAGGCTGCCCGAGATAACGGGCATGGGTGTGATTTCAGGGTAAGCCGTGGGAGTGATGGTTGCGGTAATTGTCGGCGAGGGAGGGATGGGTGAAAAGACGGGCAGCGCGGTTGCCTTCTCTGCTACCGTACCGCTGGATGAGCTGCAGCCAGCCAAAAGGAGTAACATGACGATACACAGAATCGCATATCTTCGCATGGGTCACCTCCTGCGTGAACCTTGTGACCTGCACCCTGAGAATAGCACAACCGCTGGCGGGTTTCAATATTCA
Source organism: Anaerolineaceae bacterium (assembly GCA_034428895.1). GTDB lineage: Bacteria > Chloroflexota > Anaerolineae > Anaerolineales > Anaerolineaceae > UBA6107. The sequence continues at coordinate 531 of DAOUGM010000068.1, read as the reverse complement.
GTGCCCTCAACGTGCGGAAATGGCTATAATTTCAATATGGACCGTCTGAGCAGGATCACAATCTCCGAACGCCCGCTCATCCAGCTGGTGCTCTCTGCCGCCTTCATCGCCGTGGTCACCTTTGGCGCCATCGGCGGGGTGCTGGCGGCAGTCGCCCCCGAATTCACCTTCGGTCTCACCCGGGGCATCGTCTGCCCGCGCTCCGACCTGGTCTTCGACTCGTGGTACGACGGCGAAGCCAACCAGGTGAGGGTCTACTGCGTGGATGCCGCCGGTGGTGAGAGCGCCGACCGCACGCTGGCAGCCCTGGGGGTAATCCTCGGCGGTTTCTTTATCGCCGCCTTCTGGATTGCCTTCGCCATCCTGCTCATCCTCCGCGCTGCGCAAAAGAGAAAGTACGGGGTATGAAAAGCAAATCCGGGCGTCCATCGCGGAAACCCGGATATCTGAACCAGCGATCCGCAATTTATTGGTTTACTCGCACCAGAACTCGATCTCGTCGCCGTCGCTGACGCTGCCCGTGCGCGAAGC
>DAOUGM010000067.1:0-11017 GCA_034428895.1 Anaerolineaceae bacterium | reverse complement strand
AGTATGTACTACTCACGATGGTTGCTTCATCCCTGCTCTTGATTAAACCCACCGGCATAATTTTTGCAGGTATCCTGATTTTTATTGAAATAATCTATTGGATCAAGATAAAAGATGTTCGATTTGGTGGATTTAAAAAATTTTTAACCAACTGGCGTCTACTGCTCCTGGTTATTTTTCCGTTGGCTTTGTACCTGTCTTGGGGAATTTTCGTGAGGGATCTCGGCTCGAGTCAAATAAAATTGACCATAAAAGGTACTCCTATCGTTTCCACTGCAATTTACCCCTGGAGTGAAACGGATTATATGATTTCTTTTGTGGATAATGAGCGCGACCTTCGAAAAGCATCATTGTTGGGGACGAATACTGTGAAACCCATTAGCATCCAGGATATTTTAAGGGCTTTTACGGTAAATACGCCTTACCAGATTAAGGTCACAGCTCGTAATTTTATTCAAAACTTCTCAGATGGTTATTCCGTTTCGCATTCTCATAACTCCAAATACTTTTTATCGGGGATATTTCTTTTAAATTTTGCTGCTTTTTTGCTCTATCGAAAATATAAAGATGAATTCCGTGATCTTCACGGTATTTATTTTCTCCTTCTTCTGGCGGGAATAATTCTTTACTCTATCTCCTTGTACTTGGCGTATGCGTTCTTATTTGACCAATCTGGAACAACTGTACCCAGCCTTGAGAGATATCTCGCCACTTATTTGATTGCCTGGTGGATATTTACTCTATCTGGTATCTATTCTTTAAGCAATGAAGTGGATACGGAATCGTTGAATATTATCAGCAAATCCATCGGCGTTTTACTTGTTTTAGGCTTCTTTATATATCTGCCAACCTCCTCATATATTCACCTTCCACCCTCTCCGTATCCATTCCGTTTTGAAGTAAACAAACTGATTAAAACCCAATTTCAAACATCCTTGTCATCCAAGGACAAAATATATGAGGTATATTATGGCATTGAGGGTGATAATGGATTCAGACATTTTATATTGCGCTATTTATTAACGCCCATCCCTTCAAATTTCCTTGATTGGAATATCCGAACAGAAGTGGATGAGAGTGATCATTCTACAATGGTTTTGTCCCCGGAAGAATGGCTGTATGTACTAAACTCTCAACATTATACTTACGTCCTTGTTTCACATTCAGATGCCCTGTTCTGGCAACAGTATGGGGAATTATTCAACACTTACCAGGATGATTTTAGTGCTCCCCAAGTATTCAAGGTGACCGATGAAGGGTTATTATTTGTCCCTCTTGAGTGAGTTGAGTTCTGGAAAAACTGATAGAAAAAATGTAACAACAAAAATCACAACCCCGGAGAGACCCGGGGTTGTGATTTTTTCTTCCAAAAATTCGTTTTAAACCCAGCCGCGCAGCTGCATTCCTTTGACCACGCGATCGATTGCTACCATGTAAGCCGCATCGCGCGTATATACTTTGCTCTTGAGGCTCATGTCGAGCACGCCCGCGAAAGCAACCGTCATTTTGAAATCCAGTTTCTCGAGCACTTCTTCCTTGCTCCAGTAGTAGTTCATGTCGTTTTGAACGCCTTCGAAGTAGGAAACGGTCACGCCGCCTGAATTGCACAGGAAATCAGGGATGACGAATATATTTTTCGCCTTCAATACATCATCGGCTTCGGGGGTGGTCGGGCCATTGGCACCTTCCGCCAGGATCTTTACCTTCGGGCTGATGAGTTTCACTGTGTCGGCGTTGATCTGGCCTTCCAGTGCCGCAGGAATCAACACGTCAACTTCCTTGCTGATCCACGCACCGCCATCTTCGATTGAATATCCAGCTGCACGAGCTTTTGCCTTGTCGATGGTCCCATACTGGTCGGTGATGGTCATCAGGAAATGCGGATCGATGCCGTCTGCTTTGCTGACAGTGTATGAAGCCTTGTCCTCACGATCGTAATAGGAAACGCAGATTACTTTGCCTTTGAGGATCTCAATAAAACCGATGGCTGCATACTGCGCCACATTGCCAAAACCCTGGATGGCAGCCGTGCATTTGGTCGGATCAAGTTTGAGATGCTTCATGGCTTCGCGCACATTGAAGATCACACCATAACCTGTGGCTTCGGTGCGCCCAAGAGAGCCGCCGCCGCCAAGGGGTTTACCGGTGATCACACCTGGAGTGAACTCCCCGGTCAGCTTGGAATATTCATCCATCATCCAGCACATCATCTGGGGGGTTGTGCCTACGTCCGGAGCAGGGATGTCCTGTCGCGGACCAATATTACGCCACATTTGCTGCACCCAGCCGCGAACAAGGCGTTCTTTTTCACCAGCCGAAAGGGTAGCGGGGTCTACAACAACACCGCCTTTGCCTCCACCGAGGGGGATGTCAGCCACAGCACACTTCCAGGTCATCCAGGTTGCCAGTGCGCGCACGGTATCGATCGTCTCCGCCGGATGGAAGCGGATGCCGCCTTTATTGGGACCGCGGGCATCGTTATGCTGCACGCGAAATCCCTGAAACATGCGAATTGATCCGTCATCCATACGAACGGGGATGCGGAAGGAGAACTCCCGCAGCGGCCAGCGCAGGATCTCCCGCACTTGCGGATCCAGTTTGAGCAATTCTGCAACATGGTCAAACTGCCGCTGGGCCATTTCAAACGCGTTGATCGAAGTAGCCATTCAGTTCACTCCTTACTCGAAATGGGATAAAGTGTTTACATTGGAAAGATTTTCGGACATAAGAAAAAGCGGGCACTTCGGTCCTGTGCCCGCTAGCTTGCTTAGAGGAATTTCTTCCAGTCCATGCAAATCTCTCCGCTTTTTCCTACATATATAGATTATATGACAAATAATTCTGAGTCAAGATGATGAACATCAGGAAATTCTTAAAAATTGTCAAATATTGGTCGAATAAACCTGATTAATCATATGAATGGGGTAGTTTTTTGGTAGAGTGGTTTGAGGCAGTGTTCATTGATTCAGCGGATTCCCTTTTTTTGTTGTAATTGCGTTTCGAGCTCAGTCTTTAGAACCGCTGGGTTTGCTTTTCCCCCGGCAGCCTTCATCGCCTGTCCAAAGAACCAGTGACTCAGGGTTTCCTTCCCTGCCAGGTAACTTTCCAATTCTTCTGCATGAGAAGCAATCACCTTGGTGACCAGTTCTGAAATAAACTCTGAATCCGATAATTGAGACAGCCCTTCCTGATCGATGATCACGGAAGCAGGCTTGCCGCTCTCAAGCATCTTGACCAGCACGCTCTTGGCGGTGTTCTGATTGATGCTTCCCTCGTGCAGCAAATCCAGCAGTCCGGCAAACATCTGCGGGCTGACCCGAATCTCATTGATCCTGCTGCCGGATTGATTCATCCAGGCAAACAATTCACCGCTGATCCATACCGCGGCCGTGCGGGGCGAATTACGTTTCAGCGATGCGGCGCAGGCTTCAAAATACTCCGCAATCTCGCGTTCAGCAGTAAGAATTTGTGCTTCCGCCGCATTCAGACCATACTCACGCTGCAATCGCTGGGCTTTTGCTCTGGGGAGTTCAGGCAGGCTGGCACGGATTGCATCCACCCAGTGTTTTTCCACAACCAGCGGAGGAAGGTCGGGCTCGGGAAAATAACGGTAATCGTGGGCTTCCTCTTTCGAGCGTTGCGAGTAGGTCGCCTGTGCAGTTTCGTCCCAGCCCAGTGTCTCCTGTGCTACGGTTTCCCCCCGATCCAGCAATGCAGCCTGGCGTTCCAGTTCATAAGCCACCGCGCGTTCCATGGCACGGAATGAATTGAGGTTCTTGATCTCCACCCGGGTGCCAAACTCAGCCGATCCCTCAGGACGAATGGAAACATTCGCCTCAAAGCGGATCACGCCCTTTTCCATGTCACCGGAATTCACACCCAATTCCCGCAGGATCGCCCGCAGCCCGGTCGCGTATCCGCGTACATCTTCCAGCGAGTGCATATCCGGTTCGGATACGATCTCAAGGAGAGGTACGCCTGCCCGGTTGAGATCGACGAGCGAATAATCACTGCCGGAATCTGTCACATGCGTCAGCTTTCCCGTATCTTCTTCCAGGTGAACGCGTTTGATGCGGATGACACACTCTCCATCAGCACCATCCACGATCATTTGACCATTCACTGCCAGCGGATCTTCATATTGCGAGATCTGATATCCCTTGGGCAGGTCCGGATAAAAATAATTCTTACGGGCAAAAATGCTGGTGCGGTTGACCTCGCACCCGAGCGCCAGCGCCACTTTGATCCCATATTCCACTGCCAGCCGGTTGAGCACGGGCAAGGTGCCGGGCATGCCGGCGCATACCGGGCAGACGCTGGTGTTGGGAGCCGACACAGTTGTATCGACCACGCGGCAGGAGCAAAACATCTTGGATGAAGTCGCCAGTTCGGCATGGACTTCGAGCCCAATAACAGGTTGGTAGTTCATGATAGGGGAGATTGTAACACGGATAGGTTGTCCCTCTCATATCGGGGTGATGACAGGATTTTTTGAAAAAATTTCACTTTGACCGTTTCGCGTTTTATCTTCTCGTTCATGTTAAAATCAAATATCACATTTGCGAGGTGCAGATATGCTCCTTTGTATCGATATTGGCAATACCAACATTAAACTGGGGCTCTATCGCGGAGACAAACTGGTAACAAATTGGCGCATATTCACCGATCCCAGCAAGCTGGCGGATGAATATGCGGTTCTCCTGTTATCCTTGTTTGAAACTGAACGAATTGACAAGAAGGAAATCACAGGCTGCGCCATTTCCTCTGTGGTACCAAGCTTAACCATTGCCTTCCGTGAACTGGTTAAGCGTCACCTGGGTCTAAAACCGGTGGTCGTTGGCGATGTAAAGAAACCCGTGATTAAAATTAATGCCGACAACCCCAGGGAAGTCGGTCCGGATCTCATCGCCAACGCCGTGGGTGCGGTATCACTTTACGGATCACCCGTAATTGTCATCGGTTTTGGGACGGCGACCACCTTCTCCGCTGTATCCGCAGACGGGCTCTTTCAAGGGGTGGTCATTGCACCGGGTATCGTGACGGGTGCCCAATCTCTCTTCAATGCAGGCGCCATGCTCCCTGAAGTGGATCTGCGAAGACCGGATAATGTGATCGGTAAAAACACCATCCTTTCTCTGCAATCCGGTGTGATCTACGGTTTTGCAGGATTGGTGGAAGGCTTGGTAAAGCGCATCAAGAAGGAACTTGGTGGGGATGCTAAAGTCGTCGCCACCGGCGGTCTGGCAAAACTGATCGCCAAGGAAGTGGATTGCATCGATGCGATCGAACCCGAACTGACCCTGCTGGGAGTGCGCATCATTTACGAGAGAAACTGCCCGGATGCGCCATAAATGATATAAAAACGGAAGGCGATCTGCCTTCCGTTTTTCGTAAATCCAGAGTTGATTATATTTTTCTCACGAATTTTTCGACGCGATTGAGCGCCTCTTCGATCTTTTCGTAGCTTGTGGCGTACGAGCAGCGGGCGAATCCCTCGCCGCCTGCGCCAAATGAATTTCCCGGAACCATGGCAACACGCTGTTCCTGGATCAGTCGGTTGCAGAAGGTCTCATCATCCAATCCGGTAACACTGACCTTGGGGAATGCGTAGAAAGCGCCTTTCGGCTCGAAAGTCGGCAGGCCGATTTGATTTAAACCACTAACGATGAGTTTGCGGCGGCGGTCGTATTCGGCAAGCATCTGATCAACATGTGGCTGTCCGCTGATCAATGCTTCGAGTGCCGCGAATTGAGACATGGTTGGGGCTGACATGACCATGTACTGGTGCACGCGCAGCAGTCCCTTGATCAGGTTTTCTGGTCCAGCCGCATAACCAATGCGCCAGCCGGTCATGGCGTAATCTTTCGAGAAACCTCCCAAAAGTAGGCTGCGCGGTTGCATTCCTTCCAGGGAAGGGAAACATATATGCTTGATACCGTACACCAACTGATCATAGATCTCGTCGGAAATAACAATCAGATCATGTTCTTCGGCCATTTTGGCGACTTCAAGTAAATTGGCGCGGCTGGCCACTGCCCCTGTGGGATTATTGGGGAAACCGATTAGAATGGCTTTGGTGCGGGGAGTGATGGCAGCCCGCAATTCATCAGGGTCGAAATCAAAGTTGTTCTCCATGCGGCCTGGAACTTCCACTGCCACGCCTCCGGCGAGGATGACTGCCGCCTGGTAGGAAACAAAACATGGTGTCGGAATGATCACTTCATCTCCCGGATTGATCAAAGCGATCGCCGCAAGATTGAGTGCCTCAGACCCACCCACGGTGATGACGATCTCGGTGTCCGGGTTGTAATGTACACCATATTTCTTTTCGAGGTGGACAGCCAGGGCGCGCCGCAGCTCGAGAATGCCAAGATTTGAGGTGTAATGCGTCTCTCCGCGCTGCAGGGATTGGATACCCGCCTGCAGGATGGGTTCGGGTGTAGTGAAATCCGGTTCTCCGATCCCCAGAGAAATGACGTCCTTCATTGTTGCGGCAATATCGAAGAATTTGCGGATACCCGATGGCTTCAATCCGGCTACCCTGCGGGAAAGATAACGATCACTCATTTGCACTCCTTGGTAGGTTAGATGCCGGACCCGTCCACGGCAGTTACCTGCCAGCGGTCGAGAACCGGGTCATACTCCAAACAGTATTCATTTTTTTCTTCACAAATGACGCGAAACTTTCTTCCTGCCGGAGTTTGTGATTCCTCCAGAACTTCGGTCACCTGCTGCCAGCGTCCTGCATACCAGACCTCAAGGGGTCTTCCTGGATAAGAATGTTCAGCCCGGCAGTGAACGGGGTCTTTCAGCATTTCATTTGTGAGTTGTCACCAACGTTTAATTGTTCAGGCTTGCCGCGAAGCGTGACGTTTCGACCGATAAGCGAGCCTTCAATGACCATATCTTCAATACTGGAATGTTCATCCAGTATCGAGTTTTGTACAACCACACGAGATAATGAGCAGCCCTTTGCGATTGAAACGTAAGGGCCAATGACTGCCGAATCTAGCTGTACATCAGAAGCAACATATACCGGCGGAATAAAAGTAACACCTTCCTTGGGTGATGGAAGGATCCCGCCGCCGCGGTTGTGCTCCAGAAGATAATGGTTGGTTTCCAACAGCGCTTCCGGAATGCCGGCATCCAACCAGATATCCACATGATGTCTGCGAATTTTGGCACCTTTCTCCAGCATAATATTGATTGCGTCGGCCAGGAAGAATTCACCTTTCAGGCTTTTATCGAGGCGCATTTGTTCTTCGATCGCCTCGATCAGAGACTGACCGTTGCGGAAGTAGTAAAAACCCACCAGTACCTGGTTGTTTGTGATATCAGTAGGTTTTTCAATCAAACGCGTCGCCCAGCCCTGGTCATCGAGTTCAATGACACCAAATCGTCGCGGGTCTTCCATTGGTTTCACCCAGGCAATCACGTCAGCGGTTTCATGCTCCAGAAAAGAGAGGTCGGTTTCGATCAGCGTATCGGAGAAGGCCATGATCACCGGTGCGTTGAAGTGTTCGCGCGCCAGCCACAAAGCGTGCGACTGTCCGCGCATTTCGGGTTGGAGCACAAAATGAACTTTCTTGCTGGGATATTTTTCCTGCATGTGTTTCTGGATCAAATCCCCCTGATTTGGACTAATGATAAAAACAAATTCAGCTTGTTCGAGATCGGGTAATGTGGAGAATTGGTTTAGGGCATGATCCAGCACAGTCTTCCCTGCCAAAGGAAGGAGCGGTTTGGGGCGCACCCAGGTATGCGGACGCATCCGCGAGCCCAATCCTGCCATCGGAATCACGATCTTATAGGTTTGACTCATGGACACCTCGTAAACTTATTATCGTGAGTTTTGACACTATTGTCAAACCATCCTCCATTGTACTCCGTCACCTCTTTTTGGTCGATAGGATCCATGTGCTGTCTACTAAACCCTGGAAAAAACGAGACTTTCCAGTACAGGAAAGTCTCGTCAAGGAGGAAAAACTGCGGCTAGATGCGTGCGAGAGTCGTCACCGCAGGAACGCGATCGAACATCCAAAAAGCCAACGGCAACCCGAACCCTAGTGTAAGGCCGGTGAGTAGCCAGGCCAGTAGGGTCCACACCAGGCTAAACCAAAATCCAATGACAATGAAGTACAGAGCGCGCAGCAAGAATGGGTGCTGCTGCAAAGGAGCCTGCCTGACCACAGGTGCGCCGTCTCTAATTTCAACTGTCGTTTGCACCCGTACAGGGCGCAATGTCATAATTTGAGGAATGCGGTTGATCATTGCCAGCCCGATCGGCAGTCCAATGATCGTAAGGTTGAAGAACCAGGCAGCCAGGACCCATATCAAACCCAGCCACAAACCAATAAAGATAAAATATAAACCCCTTACCAGGCACCCTGGTCCAGGATTTTCCATTATTACAGGTTTGGATTGATTCGACATTTTTTCTCCTTTTTCTATCTCCATATACGCAAAAATCCGCATTATGTTGCGGATTTTTTCTTCCATTAATTAATATCTTGAATTGATCTTACAAAGGAGGATTTTCCTTATGCCATGCAGTTACGTGTTGATAAGCGGAAGCAGCCTGGAAGAGCATCTCCTCTCTGAAATGAGGGCCCATTAATTGCATTCCAACCGGAAGATGGTTATCATCAAAACCAACCGGGAATGCAATCCCTGGAACTCCGGCCAGGTTGGTCGGCAAGGTAAAGACATCTTCCAGGTACATGGCCAATGGATCGCCGCTATGTTCACCCAGTTTGAAGGCTGTCGTAGGTGCTACAGGGCAGGCGATCACATCCACACTTTCGAAAGCAGTCTCGAAATCGCGTTTGATCAAGGTGCGCACCTTCTGCGCCTGTCCGTAATATGCGTCATAATAACCAGCCGAGAGGGCATATGTTCCCAGCATGATGCGCCGTTTCACTTCAGGCCCAAAACCTTTGCCGCGTGTCGCGCGGTACATTTCCAACAATTGAGTGTCGGATTCTCGCGGTCCAAAACGCACACCATCATAACGGGCCAGGTTGGCCGAGGCCTCTGCCGGGGCAATGAGATAGTAAACCGGCAGGGCATATTCCGTATACGGCAGGCTGATATCCACGATAACCGCTCCGAGTGAGCGCATGGTTTCAACTGCCTCCAATACACGCTGCCCAACTTCGGATTGGATACCTTCGATGAAATATTCCTTCGGTACGCCTATGCGCAACCCTTTGATGTCTGCTGGTTCGGAAAAATCCATTCGCGGAAGCGGGACATCCATAGTGGTGGCGTCCAGCGGATCGTGCCCCGCCATGATGCAGAATAATCTGGCTGCGTCTTCAGCCGAGTGGCTGATGATCCCCATTGTATCCAGTGAGGAACCGTAAGCCACCAGACCGTAACGCGAAACCCGTCCATAAGTGGGTTTGATACCCGTCACACCGCAAAACGAAGCCGGCTGGCGGATCGATCCGCCGGTATCCGAACCCAATGCGGCTGGGACCATGCGCGCGGCCACGGCGGCTGCACTCCCCCCGGAGGAACCACCCGGAACGCGCGATACGTCCCAAGGATTGAACGTAGGACCGGAGGCAGAGGTTTCGGTGGATGACCCCATGGCGAATTCATCAGTGTTTGTTTTGCCCACAACAATTGCACCCGCGTTGATCAGGCGCTGGACGGCTGTGGCGCTAAATGGAGATATAAAATTATCCAATATTTTGGAACCGCAGGTGCAGCGCATACCCGCGACTGTGATCAGATCTTTGACCGCAATCGGCAATCCAAGCAATGGAGGAAGATCGGCCAGGCCATTCTTCCGCGCACCTGCATAAGCTGTATCTGCGATCCTGGCCGCGGCAAGGGCTTTTTCGGGCATAAGGGTGATGAAGGCATGAACTTGCTTATCCATAGACTGGATTCGTTCCAGGTGGGCGGTAGTCAACTCACAGCAAGAAAAATCCCCCTCTCGTAGGCCGTTCATCATCTCCGAAACTGACAACGATATAAATTCGGTTGTCATTCCAGCACCGGCGGAACACGAAATTGATTTTTGTCTTTCGATGGCGCATTCGCCAGGGTGGTTTCCACTTTAAGGCTGTTACCGATCACATCATCCCTCAACGCTGCATGTTCCGGAAGCACACTGGAGGTTGGAGGAATGCCGCTCACATCCAGTGTCTGCAATCTGGCAGCATAATCAAGGATGGCCGAAAGTTGATTACGGTATTGTTCCTTCTCCTCCTCCGTCAGGTCCAACCGCGCCAGTAAAGCTATATGCTCGACTTCCTCTATAGTTAATTTCATGTCCCAATTATACCTGAGACTCTTTGCTTATCTCCGTTGACCGATAAACCTATCCCCTGTGTTGCATAAGCAATTAAAAAGTTCTATACTTACAATAATAGTCTAGACCATTCAGGAGGTTAATATGCCAAGTATTATCGATATTGAAGGGATCGGAACAGCTTACAAAAAGAAATTGAAAGATGCCGGCATTGCAACCACGGAAAAACTTCTCGAAGTGGCTGCAACTCCCAAAGGCCGCAAAGAATTGGCCGAGAAAACGGGAATTGGCGATGTCTTGATTCTCGAATGGGTCAATCTGGCTGATCTCTTCCGCATCAAGGGTGTTGGCAGCGAATATTCTGACTTGCTGGAAGAAGCGGGGGTCGATACTGTGGTCGAGCTGGCCAAGCGGGTTCCGAAGAACCTTTATACCAAAATGGTGGAAATCAATACCGCAAAGAAACTGGTGCGCAAGATGCCCACTGAAGAACAGGTTGGAGACTGGGTGGATCAGGCCAAAAAACTGCCGCGTATTGTAAAATATTAATATTCGAATATCCGTCAGGGTGAGAAGAACCATTTTCTCACCCTGTTTTGATATTAAAATAAGAAATCTTTTAATCGAATAGGAACATAAAGATTTATGAAAACGATCCATATCGCCTCAATTAATCCGGTCAAGGTTCAGGCTGCAGTTGAAGGGTTTCGACAGATGTTTCCTGGCGAGGTTTTCGAAGTCATCCCGTGCAAG
>DAOUGM010000066.1:0-3088 GCA_034428895.1 Anaerolineaceae bacterium | reverse complement strand
GCTAATGTCAAAAGACATCATTGAAGAATTTGCCCACCGAACCAATTCCACATTTTGTTGGTTATGCCGGCTCAATATATACTACAAAGAAAATTCATACGATGATTATAAACTGATGACAGATCATCGGTCGTTCGGACAATCTAAACTTATAAAACATAAAGCAAGATGATAGTTCGTTAAAATCTACTTCGTCTTGAAAATGCGTGTATCTGAGCTTATCCAGTCTCTGTCACCAGTGCATTTGGCATGACACTTGGAAATAACCTATATAGGTTTGCCGACACTTGCACTGATACTTTATCTTTTTCCGAATCTACATTAATCTCCGTCACCACCTTATTCACCCCGTAACGGCTCAAGGTACCCGTTGTTCAGGCTGGCAAAGACCTGGGCCAATACCCAGGCCTTTGCTGGTGGTCTGCAGGTCTCCCGTTTCTACAAACACTCGCTGGCTGATCTCGGCCGCGGCTGCCGCTTTGGCGATCTTCGCCCGGGCGTAGAAGTAGCGCCCTAGCTCAATGCTCAACGCCAGGATCGGGATTAGGACGAATCCAAATAAGACTGTCCAGAAGGTCAGCGAGTAACCATGCCGATCTTTTATTAAGTTCATCACCATCTCTCCTTTTTCCATGAGAATATCGGAAGTTATTGCAGCCGGCCCGATAACTGGCAGGGATTGATTATCAAGAATTTGAATGATCTGGTTACCCCAGACGAAACCGTTCTGCACCTGGGCGATTTCGCTTTAGGAAAGAAAAGCAATTTCGACCTCCTGACTGGTATGTTAAGAGGCAGATTGTTTTTGATCCAAGGTAACCATGACCGTATCAGCAAATCTTATTGTGAAACCCGTGGCGTAACCTTGATAAAAAATTCTTTGAACGTCGTGATATCCGATCAGATGAAACTGATCTTTTCCCATCGCCCGCTCGTTCCGCTTGAAGATGGTTGGATCAACCTGCACGGTCATATTCATAATGTTCCACTGCCGCCTGAAGGTTCCAATCTGGGACCGAACCATATCAATATGAGTGTTGAGGTCAGGGAGTATCGTCCTTGGCGATTGGGTGATATTCTCAAAACTTTCAAGGATCGTCCAACAGAGAACGATGTGTCACACCGTTGACCTGTTCCCCCTTAAGACTCTAGGGGATCGAAGTGCATAAAACAAAGTGCACACTGTTCCCATGGATCAAGATGTTTTTTCTTGCACAAAAAAATACCCGGATTTATTTGTGCAAGAATTTACGGTCCCTCATCTGGTAAATTATCCATTTGACCTATCCGTAGTGGTGCAATTTATACCGGTTTAGATTCGAGTTTTTCTGGGTAGGGAAGCAATTCTCGGTCGAATGGCATTTCCCATATCTCTTTACGGCAAAAGGCGCTTCAGCGCCTTTCCTGTTCAATCAACGTCTGCGGTAGGGTCTGCGTCAACGTCTGCGGCGTGTCAACAAGGCGTCTGCGGCACGTCAGCGAGGACGCAGCCCCATATTTTTTTGTCAGAAATATTATTCTGTCTTTTCTAGACTTTGAAATCATCAGCCAAACAATAGGATACGTCATCAGGATTTTTAGGTCACTTAACCTTCAGGTCAGTTAACCTAAATATCAAGGGAGATGCAATAATTCTCTATTGCTGGACGATCCTTCACTTTCACTATATGATTAACTTGTAGTAAATCGCATTCTGTGAGCAGTCCGTGAAACTCGATCAATCCCGTTTGGAATATTACATTACTCCCGAACAGGCTGCCAAACAGCTTGGGTTGGATTTGGATTCTATTTATCAGTTGGCAGATGAGGGAAAACTTCAGGCAGCCGTGATGACGGATGGAAGTATTGGCATCAGCCAAATCAGCGTCAACAATCTGCTACCTAAGGAAGCCTTACCTGAGTACCAGCTCAACGCCGGCTTGAAAGGCGTTCCAATCAGCATCAATGAAGCCGGCCGGAAATACAAGCTCAACACTTCCACGCTCACGCGCTGGATGCAGCGTGGTCTAATCCACCAATTAGGCAAAGATGGTCGAAAAACACTGCTGGATGAAGCGGATGTGGCTTACTGCGCCAGAGTCTATCGACAAAACAGTGGCCAGGGCAAATGGGCGTTTGATGATTCGGGGCGGCCATATAAAAAGTAATCCTCAAAATAATTACTACAAGATATTGATTAACATGGAGTAACATGCTACAATAAATTCAACCGATGAGGTTGATTTTTTTACTTCAAATTACTCCAAGTTGTATAGTATCTTGTAGAGTAAAGGAGATTGCATGACAGTATCAATTAGTTTTGGACTCGATCTGGGAATGGGAGCGCTCAAGCTGCACGGGAATCAGCAGAGCATTCAATTGATCTCTCAGGTCGCAGTCAATAATGGTCCGCTGGTAGGGCGCATGCTGGGGTTGGGTAGTTCCCGCCTGCCGCTGCGGATCGCTTTGCCGTCGGGAAGCACGTTCTTTGTCGATAGCGGCGCACACGACAGTGGACGGCCTGTAGAAAACCTGAGCATGGATCGTTTTGCCGGTTCACCGGAAATGCTGGCGCTTTTCTATGGGGCATTCACTCGCTCAATCCAACGATCGGGGGATATTTCTCAGCCGGTCAGCATCACCTGTGGTTTGCCATTGGATACTCTTTCCGGAGAGGAAGCACGAACCACGGTGGAGAGCATTCAGCGTTGGATGAAAGCAGAACACACCTGGAAAGCCAATGACCAGGAACATCACCTGAATGTGACCGAGGTTCGGGTTACATCTCAGCCGGCTGGTGCTCTGTTTGATTATGTGCTGGATGATGAAGGCAAGATCGTTCCTGAGCGACGCAGCGCATACACCCAGGAGGTCGGGATTGTATCCATCGGCATGAACACCACCGAATTGCTGGTTGTGCGCGAAAAAGTTCCGGTTCAACGCTTTACGGGTGCTTCAACCACTGGTGTGCGCCGGCTGCTGGAGCTGGTCAACGGTCAGCAGCTTTACTCCCTGGGCGAATTGGACACACTCCTGCGCGCCAATAAACTGGATATATCGCAGGCACTGCCAATCTGGGAGCGTGAGGTCACTGGAGAAATTGAAAAGC
>DAOUGM010000065.1:0-9701 GCA_034428895.1 Anaerolineaceae bacterium | reverse complement strand
TTAAGCAGAACGCCTGCCAGGATCATTGACCCGGCGGTGGGTGCTTCAGTGTGCGCATCCGGCAGCCAGGTATGGAACGGCCAAACCGGAACCTTGATGGCAAATGCCACCACGAAAGCCCAAAACGCGATGGTTTTGATCGTTTCAGCGGGCAATCCAAGGAAAGAGAATCCCGTGACCACCGGCCAGGTTCTCAAAATGGCCACCAGGTCGAAGGTCCCGCTGACAATGCCGATCAATTGGATCGCCAGCAACAGCCCAAGTGAACCGCCCATGGTAAACAGGATGAACTTCAGGGAGGCATAATTGCGTTTTTCACCGCCCCACAGGTTGATAAGAAAGTACATCGGGATCAATCCGATCTCCCAGAAGAGGAAGAAGAAGATCAAATCGAGCGACACGAACACACCCAGCATCCCGGTCTCGAGCATCAGGAACAATGCCATGTACGCCTTGACGCGCTCGGTGATATTGAAGGAAGTCAGTATGGCCAGCGGTGTGAGCAAGGTGGTCAGCAGCACCATCGTCAGCGCGATCCCGTCAACGCCCACATGATAATTGGAATGGATCGCAGGAAACCAGGAATACAATTCTTCAAATTTAAAATGACCGCTGCCAAAGGCAGACGGGAATTTAACCCACAAGTAGAACGCCAATGCCAGAGGAATCAGGCTGAAAGCCAGGGTAAACCCCCTGATCAATTTGACCCTTGCTGCCGGGAGGAAGAGCAGAACCACCGCACCGGCCAGCGGAGTGAAGAGGATCAGGGTAAGAAGATGCTCGGAAAATAAATTCATGCCCATCCCGTGCTACGATGAAATTAAGATCGAAATGATGATTAAACCTGCAACCACTGTAAAAGCAAGTGCAAAAGTAAGGTATTGCTGTACCTTGCCGGTCTGAACCTTGCGTAATACCGTTCCCAACCCCTTGGTGCCTGCCGCAATACCGTCGCCGGCGCCGTTAACCACCGGCAGATCAAAGCCAAAACGCAGTATGTTCCCCAGCCTGACGCCCACGGCGGCCAACCCATGCAGAACACCATCGATGATCGTCTTATCGAAGAATTGATAAACCACCTTCTCGGCGAACCATTCCACCGGACGAATGATCACTGCCTGATAGAACTCGTCCACCCAGTATTTCTTCTGGAACAGGCGGAATACCGGACCTAATGCCTTTTCTGAAGGATCCTTCGCCTCTGCCGTTTCCTTCCTGCGGTACACCCACCATCCCAGCAGCAACCCCCCAACGGAAACGAGGATCGATGTATACAGCGGGATCAGGCTGTGATGCTGTCCGGTGCCTTCCTCACCCAGCATACCTCCGATGAATTGTTGAAACCAGGGAGTGGAAATCTTTCCCAACAGGGGAAAACCGGGATTGATGCCAACCCATCCCAATCCAATGGCAAATACCGCCAGGATCGCCAGGGGGATGGTCATCACCGGTTTGGTTTCTACGGCGTGGGCGCTGGCTGCCGAACGCGGTTTTCCCAGGAAAACCAGGGTGATCTGACGCCCAGTGTAGAAGGCCGTCAGTAGGGCTGAGAGTGCCAGCGTAATAAAGACAAGCATAAAGCCGCCGTTGAACGCGCCGGAAAGGATCTCGTCCTTGGACCAGAAACCGGCGGTGATCACCGGAAAACCGGAAAGCGCCAGACCACCCGCCAGGAACGTCCAGAAGGTCACGGGCATCTTTTTTCTCAATCCGCCCATAAAACGCATGTCCTGGGCATCGACTTTATCCCCGCTGTGAAGCGCGCCGTGCTCGACCCCGTGAATGACGGAACCGGAACCCAGGAAGAGCAGCGCCTTGAAAAAGGTATGTGTCACCAGGTGAAACACGGCCGCCGTGAACGCCCCAATGCCCAACGCAGCGATCATATATCCCAATTGAGAGATGGTGGAATAAGCCAGGACACGTTTGATATCGTTCTGCGCCAGGGCAATGGTGGCTGCAAAAAGCGCAGTAAACGCCCCGACAGCGGATACTACCATCATCGGCGTTGTCAGCGCTCCTCCTGGCTGCCAACCGGCCGAGAGCAGAGGAAATGTGCGTGCCGCCAAGTAAACGCCTGCGGAAACCATCGTGGCGGCATGGATCATTGCCGACACCGGCGTTGGCCCTTCCATGGCATCCGGCAGCCACACGTGCAACGGGAATTGCGCAGATTTTCCAATCGTTCCCATGAACAGCAGCAGCCCAATCAATCCCGCCCAGGAAAGCCCGAAGACAGGCGAAATCGTCTCCTGCAACATGTTCATGGTTTGAGCATTATCGAAGATTGCTTTGAAATTGAGCGTGCCGGTTTGCGAATAGAGAGCGACGATTCCCAGCAGCATGAACACATCGCCAATGCGCGTGGTGATGAAGGCCTTCATGGCCGCCTTGCGCGCCGAATCCCTGCCGTACCAGAAACCGATGAGCAGGTAGGAGCACAACCCCATGATCTCCCAGCCGATGTATAGCGTAAGCAGGTTATCGCTGACCACCAGCAGGAACATGGCAAAGGCGAACAGGCTGATCATGGCAAAGAAGCGCGCATACATCGGTTCGATCGAGGGGACTCGAACCGTCTTTCCATGTTCAACGACTTCTGCACCCTCGGGAGGAAGACCGGGCCTGTCGTGTTTCCCCACCGGTTGCCCAAAGTTGTGATACCCGATGCTGTAAATAAAGATCATCAGCACCGTCCAGGCGACGAAGAACAACATCACCGCGGTCAGCGGATCGACCACGACTCCAATCTTCAACCATGAAGCACCGGTGGGCAGCCAGTTGAAGGTGCTTCCGAAAGGTGCGTGGGCCAGTTCCGGTGTGGTCACCGCTTTGATAAAAACCACCATGGAAGCGATAAAGGAAAGACCGGCTCCAAGCAAGGCAACCCAGTGACTGGCGCGGTTGGAGCGGTTGGTCAGCAGAAGGATCACGGCGAACGCAGCCAGGGGAGGGAGCGGGATCAGCCAGATGAGAGAATTTATTGAAATCATAAGAATTGACTCATCATCCCTTCATGATATCCAGGTCGTCGGCGACCACCGTATTGCGGCGGCGGTATGCCGATATGATCAATGCCAGACCGACCGCGGTTCCAGCCGCAGCCACCACAAAAACGATCAGCGCAAATACCAGGCCGTCCCGGTCTCCGCGGGAGGAATACAGATAGCGCCAGAAAGCCAACAGGTTGATGTTGGCGGCCACGAGCATCAATTCAATGCCCATCAAAATGGCGACTGAATTCCTGCGCGTCAGAACTGCAAACAGCCCGAGGCAGAAAAGGACAGCGGCAAGGATCAAGAACCAGTAAAGCGGGATCATGAGCGTTCTCCCTTGCGTTCGACTGCAACGTACACCGCTCCGATCAATGCAGCCAAAAGCAAAATTGAAGATACTTCAAAGGGAATGACGTATCCGTTCGGGTCGACCAAAGCCTTTCCCAATTCGGCAATGCTCTGCTGTTCAGCGGAAAGCGGGAGGGTCGTCGTATTCAACGGCGGCCAGGTTGTCAAGGCTAAAAGGATGCCCGCCAGCGCCAGCACTGACACAATTCCAGTGATGATCCATCTGCGATGGGTATGAAAGGTATCGTCCACCGCATCGCGTGTAAGCATGATTGCAAAGATGATCAATATCGCAATTGCCCCAACATAGACCACCACCTGGACGATGGCAAAGAAACTGGCTTCCAGCAGCCCAAACACCACAGCCACGCCCAGCAGAGAAAGCACGAGCCATAAAGCCGCGTGCATTAATTTACGCGCGGTCACCACCATGACAGCCGCCAAAACGGTCACGAAGGCATTGGCAAGGAATATCACCTGCATCCCGGTCATGCATTCACCTCGGGTGGTTTTATGTCAGATTTTCTTTCCGCGATGACCACCGGTCTGGATTCGAACACCACCTTGCGCTCCTTCGCTCGAAGCTTCTTGAAGAGTGAGAGCAGAAATTCGGAGATCAAAAATACCGCAGCGTTGGCTGCCAGAAGCGCGCCAATGCGCACCAGTCCCTGCCCTGGGGGGACAACCTTGTTGATGATCGCCGTGACCATCAACATCACCAAAGCCAGCGGCGTCAGGTATTTCCAATTAATCGCCATCATCTGGTCGATGCGGAACCGTGGAAGTGAAAAACGCAGCAACAGGAGCAGGAAATAAACCGCGCCTGTTTTGATCAGCAGATACACAAAACCAAGGATCGGCAATTGTTCCACGGCCGGTCCCCGCCAGCCGCCCAGGAAGATGGTGGCAAAAACAAGCGAGGAGGTGAACGCATGCAGAAAGTCCGCAACATAGAACATGCCAAATTTCAATCCGGAATATTCGATGTTGTAGCCTGCCACAATCTCGGAGTCTGCCTCCGTCAGATCGAAGGGTGCGCGCCCGTTCTCGGCAATTGACGCCAGCAAAAAAACAAATGCAGCCACTGGAGCCAGTACGATGTTCCAGACCTTTTGTGACGCAGCGATATCATTCATTCCCATCGATCCAGCAAACATTACCGGTATGAGCAATGTCAGGATAATCGGGACTTCATAACTGAGCAGCAATGCCACCGCGCGGAATCCGCCGAGCAGGGCATACTTATTATTGGAACCCAATCCAGCCAGGATGACCCCCATTTCACCGATTGCGCCCACTGCGACCACGTACAAAACACCAACGTTGATGTTCGAGCCAAATACGGTCGAAGTCAGGGGGATGACAGCCCACACTGCCAGTACAGCCGCCACCGCCAAAATTGGCGCCAGGTTGAAAAGAACCTTTTCTGCCCCGGCGGGGGTGATGTATTCCTTGGTGAAGATCTTCAACATATCGGCGA
The DNA here is from genome assembly GCA_034428895.1 of Anaerolineaceae bacterium. Taxonomy (GTDB): domain Bacteria; phylum Chloroflexota; class Anaerolineae; order Anaerolineales; family Anaerolineaceae; genus UBA6107. The sequence goes on along the minus strand of DAOUGM010000065.1, from coordinate 4,877 downwards.
TCGGTTGGAAGATCCCCCATGGACCCACGCGGTTCGGTCCTAGCCGGTCCTGGATGCGCCCGCCCAGTTTACGTTCCAGCCAGATGAGGAATATGGTGAACAACATCGCCCCCATCGAAAGCAAACCGGCCCCGATGATGAACATGATCAATTGTACCCATGCAGTCGAAAGCCCCCAACTGCTCAAGAGGGATTGCAGCCAATTCGCGATGAAAGTGAAGGGATCGGCAATAAAACTCACCACAACACCCCAGAGATCGAGGTTAAGCCCATTCCAATGCCCCCCTGCGCCAGGCATAGATCAACCCGGCCGCCAGGACAAGAACAAAGATCACTGCCTCAACCACGGCAAAGATGGCGACCTTGTTATAAGCAACAGCGAACGGGTAAAGTAAAACTGTCTCAACATCGAAAACCAGATAGATGAGAGCATAGATATAATACTGGGCTTTGTATTGAATGCGCGTTGGACCGACGGTTTCCATTCCGCATTCATAGATTGAATCTTTTAGTGCATTGGGTTTTTTTGGTGCCAGAAGACCCGCCAAGCCGATCGCGATTGCGGGAATGAACAAGGAGAGAGCCAGGAATATTGCCAGGTACAACCACTCGTGCAGCATTCAATCCTCGGGTTTCGGTATTTTTAACTTGTCAAATTTTATCATATTTGTATGATTTAACAAAATATGATTAATTTATGTTTTTTTATTACCTTTTTTATACATCACTAGAGAATAAAATACTACAACGAAACTGAGAAAAATGATTTGACCCAGGATAATTCGCAAGGTGATCATGCGTAATCCAAAGATATTGCGCGCATCCAAAACAAATTCGCGGGCAAGCACAAGCTGTTTTCCGCTCTCATTTTCCATCCAAATCCAGAGCATGCCTGGATAAAGCATCTTGCGCATTGTGCGCACACGCCATTCCAGGGTAACCGGATGATTCGAGTTCAACCCCAGGCGCAACTCACCCCGCGGAAGGACTTCTTCTGCGTTCGACTCCAGTTTGCCAATTAGGGTGATGGGTAGAGCGCTGTCTTGAAATGGTTGCATATCGACTCGGACAGGGATCAGATATTCATCCCCCACCCAAACCTGCCTGGGAATTTCCAGCACGATTTTTCCTTTTTCGCCGCCGGGTTGAGTGAAACCAACTTCGATGTGATCCGGTTCTCCTTTGACCAGGGTCAACAGCAGAAACACGATAGACGCCAGTGAGACAATTGAGGATAGCAGGAGTTTTTTGGGCATGCGGAAATTATAACCGCAACAAAAAAAACCGACCCTGAAGGCCGGTTTACATGGATCACTGGTGGAATCACTTCGAGATATGAATATACACCTGGTCGCCGTCTTCCTTGTCATCCACCTCGATCTGGAAAGGCTCACCGCGGTTGATCGAACTTTCGATCTCATCGATCATCTCTTCCACCCCTTTATCTTTGACCTCCTGCGGCATGTATTGACCAAATGTGTGCATGATCCAGGAAGCAAATTTTAATGGCAGAGGCATGCTGATGTTGAGGTTAGCCGGTTTCTCACCCCCCCTGGACCGAACACGGATCTGCATCCAGGGAGATTCCATGAGCATCCAGCCAAATATTGTGAACAGAACACCGATGATGAAAGGGATCCAGGACAACCAGAATCCCCAACCAAAACCCGCTTTTTGATATCCCTGGTAGATCCAGAATGCAGAAAATGCTGTCAACACCGCACCGCCAGTCAAGACCATGCTCCAGGCGGCTTTCCAGCAACCCGAAATTTTTACAGGTTCTGCATTGGCGGAATGGTGCATGGGGGGAACCGGATCGATAATTTCTTGAGTTTTTTCGGTGGTTTTTGCGCGTTCCAGTATCTCGAGAAGTTCAGCCCCTTCTTCCACGCTTAAAACCCCATCCTCGACCTTTTTCAATATTTCAAACCTTGATTCCTCGGAAGTCATTTCATTTTTCCTTATTGATCCAGCGCGCTTAATAGTTTTTGTGCTTCTTCTACCGTGATCTTCTTTTCCTGCAGCATGCGCAGCACCATCATCCGTTCTTCATCCGAGACCCCGCGTGCCGCCTTCGGTTTTTCTGATTCAGGTTCATCAAAGGACAGTCCAACCATTTTGTCCTTGCGGCTTTTATTGATCCATTTGTCTTTTTGATGATTGGTTGCCATATGGGCGGTAACCCCGGCTTTTTTTCCTGCTTTTGCTGCCTGTTTCACAATTTGATCGATGGAATCGGAAGCAGATACCAAACCCTCCTGAATGGTCTTCTTCAGATCGATGGCAAAATCTTCCCACTCCTCTTTAGTCCGGTCAAATATTTTTTCGAAATCTCGAGAAACACTGTCATGGTCGGTGACGACAACTTCATCGCCGGCTTCCAGCTTGATCAAAGCACCGCCATCGCATAAGGGTAGTGATACCTCTCCCGTTTCCCAATTTACTTCCTGCCCGCAGGCATGAATGCTGATTTCCTCACCGCCACTACGAATTTCGAGCTGGGCTTTTGCCTCCGGCGATACGATCAGCTTAATATCTCCGCCGGCACGGATGTTCATCTGCGGCAGGTCAACAACCGAGGATGACAATGAAGCGTCTCCACCGGCAGCCAGATCCATCTCTCCCGTAAATTCCAGCACATTGGCATCTCCGCCAATCGCCCGTGATGTGAGTCCGCCCACCTTCTCACCATCCAGGTCGCCTCCCACACGCGCGATTTCCAGAGTCCCTTCAATCTCTTTGAATCCAAGGTCGCCGCCGACGGTTTCGATGGAAGCGCTGTTGACTTTTTCCAATGCCAGATCCCCCCCCACTTTTCCAATGATCATTCGGTTGGCTAGACCAGTTACGAATAAATCACCACCCACCTTTTCCACGATAATGACCGAGGTTTCAGGGACAACCAGGCGGCAATCATCGGTCGCACGGATTATTAATCGTTCATTTTCCTCCGAAATTTTCAAGCAGTCGCCACTTTGAACGATCGCCGTGAGATACTTATCCTGCGTTCCATGGATTGCCAGATCATCGGAGGCTTTGATATCGATCTTTACATTTTCCTTTACCGGAATGGTCATCTGTTTCATATTTCCTCGGATTTTTACGATATTAAATTTCTTTTAATGAATTTTATTTTTATTGATTATAATAGCAATATTATTTAGTTTTGTCAATAGTATGATTAATTTTATTTGATTATTCAAGTTTTTTTATAAATTTTATTATGATGAGAATGCCTTTATAATATTGTTTTGAAAACAAGGATCAAAATCTACCCCAAAAAAGGATTTTTCAACATGAAAAAGAGTTCACTCGTAATTTCGGTATGTTTGATATTTCTTGCGCTGGTTCTTGGTTCATGCAGCAACGCCCCCAAATATATCAAAGGAGAGGAATCTGACAGGGTGAAAGCGATTGCTGAGCCGTATACAGAACACATTCTCAAAGGACTTGAGAACGCAGATTACTCCCTCTTTACAACTGATTTTGATGCAAAAATGCTCGAGGCGATGACAGAAACCCAGTTTTCGTCCCTGGTAAAGTCATTTTCCGCCCTTGGAACCTTCACCTCATGTGATCTTGTCAACATAGTGGATAAGGACACATACTACGGAGTAAATTACAAAGTCACATATACCAACAAGGTCATGGCTATGCTGGTAGTGATCGACAAACAGGAACCCAATTTGGTAACCGGTTTGTGGTTTAAATAGTATTGAATTCGAAATAGTAAACTGCTAAAATGAAATCGGGTATCGTAAAGGCTGGATCTTTTTGACCTGAAAGTGATCATATAGGAGAAAAAAAGATGAAACTTACACCCCCGAAAACCCTTACCTGGTGGATCGCAGTAATTCTTGGTGTTCTAGGTTTGCTCGGGACCCTGATTACGATCCCGTTCGTGAGTACTTATGCCATCTGGTTCGTTGTTGTAGGCTTGGCTTTACTTGCATTGGCAACTTTGATCAAAGGCCTGTAACTGTTATTTCTGTCTTTACATCAGAGTTATCGTCGGGATCCAGTTCAGTAATCCTACCCAATAAAATCCGGCTCAGCCGGATTTTTATATTAGCGATTGATCTCGTAAATATAATATTCGTCAGAGGATCCCATTTTTAGTAGTTTTAAGAGAAGCGGGTTGGAGGTATAGTCCGCAGGCTGATAAGAGTCGATCTCCACCAGGTGGTAATTCTCTAAAAACCAGCGTTGGTCATCGCTGATCAACTGATACCCCTGATAAGTCGTAAAATTGGAAAATTGCCCGCGTTGTACGATCCAATCAGGCTTCACCTGTTCCACAAACCTGATCCACCAGGGCGTCTTGTATAACGTACGGTAGTGCACCACCAGCGGAGAAGCCAGTCCGGCCTCGTCGTAAGTATAAAGACCCGAATAGAATGGAATATACCCGGCAGGTTCCAGGAAAAGGGTATCCCCTTTTTGCGAAATTTCAGCCAAATGCCTGCCAATTCCTCCGCGGTACGCATATTCCTTCATTCCCCAACTATACGAGAATATCCATTGGGCAAGGATCCCGGCTGCAACCGCGAGAATGACCAGGACACTCCCTGCCCTCGCAGTTCTGTTTCCGGATGCCACCCATTCTGTCAGCAAAACCCAAGCCAGCGAATATCCCAAAAAAGAAACCGGCCAGAAATACCATTGAAAGATCACCCCCCCAAGCGCATAAGCGATCGGAATCAAAAGCGCCATGCTGGCCAGGGACAATCCGGTGAAAAGTAATGCCTTGTCCTTGCGGTGGAGCAGCAGAAAAATTATCGCCGCCAGGATGATCATACCCAAAAAGACAAAACCCAGATCGCCAAAATACTTGGTACGAATGGGGGAGAATATCCCGCCACTTTGATCGAGAAAGA
>DAOUGM010000064.1:0-15775 GCA_034428895.1 Anaerolineaceae bacterium | reverse complement strand
TTTGCCCGGCACGGCTATCCTGATGTGGAATCCTGGCAGCAGGTAACAGCCAAGGCCCGCCGCAGATCGACGTATTTCGATGGGAAGAACACCCTGGCAGCCTTCATTGCCAGCCGCTCCGATATCGAAGACATTGTTCCGGTGCTGACCGCTTTTCAGATCGAATGGAACAAGATCAACAACTTGATCCATGACTGGCAGCCGGATGCATGGAGCGAACTCAATGATCCTTCGAGCCCTGCCTTTAAGGAATTGGGCGTCAAAATGAAGATCGAACATGAGGACCTACTGCGCCTTCATACCGTCTGGGGGAGTGAATTCGGCAATATCGTCAAGCGGATCTCCAAACAACGCTGCGCCTTCCGCATTCGTCTTTTAAGCGGTTCTTTGAGTGAGTATTGGCGCGCCACGCGCATGTGGTGGGACAACATCGAAAAGATCCGCCCCGAAATTTTGGATCGGCCCGTTTATTTTGTCTCCAGCAACACGCACAGCATCTTGAACCTGCTTACCGGTTATGCACTGAAAAAAAAGAGCGAGATCATTGCTTTCCTTGAACAGGGGAACTCGGACCTGCTCAAAGAGTGGCAGGACCTTCTCAACGGTCGCGAGAATGCTTCGATCGAAAACTTTCTTTATTACGCGTTGAAGAAATACCAGCAAACGGAAATGGGGGGAAAGTCCCTCTGCGAATTGACCAGGGTTGAAACTGAACATGGCATCACCTGCATTCCTTCGCTGCATGCCTTCGATGTCGAAGCCCAGGTCATCGATCTTTCCAAGCTGGATGCCAAAAGCTTCGATCCGCGCCTGCTGCCCGGAAAAGAAACTGGCGATTTTCTCAGAAAAAGTAACGCGTTGATCCTCAACATCGATTACCCCCTGGGATTGGGCGCCTATAACATCCTCACCAAGATCGCCGAACACGTATCCGACATGCTCGGCGTTTACATCATGGGAAAAGCCGCCACGCTCAACGCCGTCCGCGGGGATATCATGATCCCCAACGTGGTGCAGGACGAGCATTCGCAAAACACTTACATCTTCCAGAATGCCTTCACCGCTCCGGATGTCGCTCCTTATCTCATCTACGGCACGGTGCTCGACAACCAGAAGGCGCTGACCGCGCCCGGCACCTTCCTGCAAAACGCGAACTTAATGGACGTGATGTACCGCGAAGGATACACGGATATCGAGATGGAAGCCGGACCCTACCTCTCCGCCGTCTATGAAATGACGCGCCCCAAACGTCACCCGGTGAATGAAATCGTCAACCTGCAGGGAGTCACCTTCGACCTGGGCATATTGCATTACGCTTCCGACACCCCCATGAATAAGGGGTTGAATCTGGGTGCCGGCACGCTTTCCTACCGCGGGATGGATTCGACCTATGCGGCGTCGGTGGCCATCCTGCGTCGTATCTTTAAGCTCGAAAAACAGCGCTTGGGCTGAGAGTTTTCTTATGCCTTTCCATATGCCCTCCGGCTTTGCGGTATAATCGATAGTTGGAGGCTGCATGGAAATTACCTGGTACGGACATTCCTGTTTTCGCCTGACTGAGCGCAGTCTGGCCACAGTGGTAACCGATCCCTATGATCATAAACAGGTCGGTTACGATTTTTTAAAGGTCAAGGGAGATATCGTTACCGTCAGTCATGACACTCCCGGCCACAATTTCGTTTCTGCCGTAAAGGGCGATACGCACATCCTCAGCGGACCAGGTGAGTTCGAGATCGGCGGAGTGTTCATTACCGGCATTCAAACCAACGGGCACACAAAAAAAACCGAGAATGAACCGCGCAATACCATGTTCCTCTTCGATTACAACGGCATCAATGTGCTGCACCTGGGCGATCTCAACCGCGTTCCCACCCAGACCGAGGTCGAAGCCATCGGACCGGTGCACGTGGCGCTGGTTCCCGTTGGCTCTGGCGGAAGTTTAACTGCCATCAAAGCCACCGAGGTGATCAGTCTGCTCGAGCCGAATATTGTCATTCCCATGCACTATGCCACCCCGGCATTCTCCCACGCCACAGTCAAACTGGATCCGCTATCCAAATTCCTCAAGGAAATGGGGTTGGCAACGGTCGATCCTGTTCCTTCGCTCAAAATTCCCAACGTCGGCGCCCTGCCGGATGAAACCAAAGTGGTGGTATTGGAGTATTCGAAGAATAACGGAGCCTGATGGAAGCAAACCAACCCGTCAAATTGATCATGACCTGGGATATCACTCCCGAACACGAACAGGAATATTTTGATTTCGTGGTGCGAGAATACATTCCCGGCATACAACGTCTTGGCTGCGACCTTACGGATGCCTGGGCGACGGTTTATGGCGCCCGCCCGCAGATCATGATCGGGGCTGTAGTTGCCAATGTCAAAAAAGCCCGTCAATTGCTGTTATCCGAAGAATGGATCAAGGTCACCAACCGCCTGTTGGACTTTATCCAGAATTATTCAATGAAAGTCGTCGAAGCCAAAAGCGGTTTTCAGTTGTAAACAATCCCAAGATGAAAGAAGAATTCGCTCAACTTCTTCTGACATGGTACAAAGACAACGCCCGCAGCCTTCCATGGCGCGGGCTTTCTGATTCCTATGCGGTCTGGGTATCCGAAATCATGCTGCTGCAAACCCGGGTCGAAACCGTGATCCCCTACTTCTTGAAGTGGATGCGCCGCTTTCCCGATATCCGTTCGCTGGCACAGGCAAAGGATGACGAGGTATTGAAGCAGTGGGAAGGCCTGGGGTATTATTCGCGCGCCCGTTCACTGCTCAAAACCGCCCGCATTGTTGTTGAAAAATACGATGGCAAACTCCCCGGCGACGCAACCTTATTGCGGGAACTTCCCGGCATCGGTCCTTACGCGGCGGCAGCCATTGCTTCCATTGCGTTTGACCAAAATGAGGCGGTATTGGACGGAAACGTCAAACGCGTGCTGGCTCGCGTGATTAACTACGCAAAACCCGTGAACTCCACCACCGCCGAAAACGAACTGCGCGCCACGGCGCAGTCTTTGCTGCCCACTGGTCAAGCCGGTGATTTCAACCAGGCACTGATGGACCTGGGTGCCACCATCTGCACGCCGCGTTCTCCAAAATGCGCCGCCTGCCCGCTGAAGTCGGTCTGTAGCGCCGCAGAACTCAACTTGCAGGGCAAATTGCCTGTGAAAGCCGCAAAACCTCCCATTCCCAGCCTGGAGGTGACTGCCGCCATCCTCCGGCAGGACGGTCGTGTGCTGATCGCCAGGCGCCCGCTCAACGGACTGCTGGGAGGGCTGTGGGAATTTCCCGGCGGCAAGGTCGAAGAAGGAGAGGATCATGCCCATGCCCTGGCGCGAGAAATCGAAGAAGAGCTGGGAAGCCGGATTATCGTCAACGAATTATTTGGCGTTTATAAACACGCCTACACGCATTTCAAGGTCACGCTGTTCGCCTTCTTCTGCACGTTGAACGGCGTCAACCCCCAACCCATTCAAGCCAGCGATATCCGCTGGGTAAATCTCGATGAACTCGATCGATTCCCCATGGGGAAGATCGACCGCATGATCTCAATGGACCTGCAGCATGAACAACCCGGAAGATGATTTCCGCTCGATGCGCGACCAAATGGTCTCCGTTCAGATTGAGCGCCGCGGGGTGACCAACGCCAGGGTATTGGAGGCCATGCGCCGGGTCCCGCGCCATCGATTTGTTAATGCAGACATGCAGGATTACGCCTACTCCGACTATCCGCTTCCCATCGGTTATGAACAAACCATCTCCCAGCCTTACATCGTGGCATTAATGTCCAGCCTGCTCGATCTGCAGGGCGATGAAAAAGTACTCGAAATTGGCACCGGTTCAGGGTACCAGGCCGCCATCCTCTCCCTGCTTGCCCGGGAGGTACACACGGTTGAGATCGTCCCTCAATTGGCCAGGCGCGCTGAAGAAACGCTGCTGGAATTGGGTTATTCCAATGTCCATGTGCACCTGAGCGATGGTTCGCTTGGCTGGTCGGCGGCTTCACCGTATGACGCAGCCATGGTGACCGCCAGCGCGCCGGATGTTCCCCCTCCATTATTGGATCAACTTCGCCCGGCAGGAAGGCTGGTCATCCCGGTCGGTCACCGCGGCAGCCAGTCGTTGGAATTGTGGGGCATGGAATCCGGCGTCTGGCAGCCGGAAGAAATCCTGCCGGTTGCGTTTGTTCCGTTGCGCGGAAAGCACGGCTGGAAGGACCTGGATATATAAAAAAACGCTGCGATCAGCAGCGTTTTTCTTCATTTCACTTTATTAGTTTTTGACGATGTTCACGAACACCATTGGGCGCCTTCGTGTCTCACTGTAGAGATAATTGCCCACAGCCTGTTCGATATCCTTTTGAATATGTCCATTGGCCTTTACAGCCGTATCCACCACGCGTGAACGAAGCCCGGCCATCAATTCCGTAGCGTCTCTTTGTGCAATGAAACCGCGGCTGATGATTTCCGGATCCTGCATCGGTTTGCCGGTATATTTGTCCATCATCAGGTTGACTACCAGCACACCCTCTTCCGACAGGAGTTCGCGGTCGCGCATGACATCTGCGCTGACATCGCCAACCCCGGAACCATCCACGTACACATAGGATGCAGGTACGCGATCGCCTAGTTTCATCCTGCCGCCGCTGAATTCCACGCTCTGGCCGTTGGAAATGACCGCGATGTTCTCCTGCGGGATTCCAATCTGGCGGGCAAGCGAGGCGTGCGCGCGTAATTGCCGCACTTCGCCGTGGATGGGGATGAAGTATTTGGGCTGCGTGAGATGCATCAGCAGCTTCATCTCCTCCTGGCTGGCGTGCCCCGAAACGTGCACCGGTGCAATGGCCTCGTAGATCACGTTGGCTCCGCGTTCGAACAGTCGGTTGATGGTGCGGTAAACGTTTTCTTCATTCCCCGGAATGGGGCGCGAAGAGAAGACGATGGTATCCCCTGCCTTGACGTCGATCATGCGGTGGGAACCCGTGGAAAGGCGCCCGAGGATGGATGTGGGTTCGCCTTGCGAGCCGGTGCACATGATGGTCACTTCGCTGTCCTTCATCTTGAGGGCTTCGTCAAGGTTGACGATCAGGTTATCGGGCAGGTTGAGATATCCCAATTTGCGCGCGATCTTTACATTGTCCACCATGCTGGTTCCGGCAAATGCGAGTTTGCGGCGATAAGTCAGGGCCGCATTCCCCGCTTGCTGGATTCGCGAGATGAGGGAGGCAAAACTGGCAATGATGATACGCCCTTTTGCCTCGCGGAAAACCTTGTCGAAGGCGTCGTCCACCACCCGTTCGGATGGCGTCCAGCCTGCGTGCTCGGCATTCGTTGAATCTGCCAGCAAAGCCAATACTCCGCGGCGCTGAAATTCAGCCAGCTTGGAGTAATCGGTCGGCCAATTGTCGACCGGGGTATGGTCAAATTTGTAATCGCCGGTATGGACGATCAACCCAGCGGGCGTATCGATACCCAACCCAACCCCGTCCGGTATCGAATGGCAAACGTGGAAGAAATCCACGGTGAACGGACCGATCTTGCGGCTTTCGCCGGCATTGACCGTTTCCAGGTGCGCGCGCGACATCAAGCCGTTCTTTGCCAGTTTTACTTCCAGCAATCCGCGGGTCAGCGGGGTTGCATAGATGGGTGCCTGAATTTCCTCCAGCACGTGGCGGATGGCTCCTGTGTGATCTTCGTGTCCGTGGGTGATGACGATCCCCTTGACTTTGTTGCGGCGCTGCATGAGATAAGAGATGTCGGGAATGATGTAATCGATCCCCAGCATGTCGTTTTCCGGGAACATGAGCCCGGTATCCACAACCAGGATTTGATTGTCATACTCATACACCATCATGTTGGCGCCGACTTCCCCCAAGCCACCCAGAGGGATGATCTTAAGCATTCCCTTGCGTGGAGTATTATTTTTTTCGTGTTTCTTCATTTCTTTATAACCTTTCAAGTTAATTCCTATGGATCGTTATTGTGTTCAACCGCATCGAAAGGTCTCCCCTATTGAGTGCGGAAAAATTTTGATTAAAAATAAATCCCGGCAAATGTTTTAGGCCAGGGATCGAGTGAACCTTACTTTTACGTTGCGCGTAAAACGACTCCGATAAATCAGAGCCCCCTACTGAATGCCATAATAAGTGATACTTCAACTAAATCTAACCTGCATTATTGATAATGAACGATTCCAACAATTCAATATTATACACCAATATATCCATTTTATCGGATTTATTCAAAATTCTAATAATGTCAAGAGTTTATGAAATCAATTCGTTTTTTGATTATATAGCTGCTCGCGTATCTTGAGCACCTGGCGGCGCAGGCGGTCGTCGCGTTCGAGCATGTCTGCCACCTTTTCGCAGGCATAGATGACCGTCGTGTGGTCGCGTCCTCCAAGCGCTTCACCGATCTGCGGCAAAGATACGTTGGCTTCCTGCCGCAGCAGGTACATCACCACCTGCCGGGGAAGAGCGGCTTCGCGTGTGCGGTCGCGTCCCATCAATTTTTCAGAACTGATGCCGAAAGCCGAGGCCACCACGTCCACCACGTGCGCGGTTTCGAAGGCGTTGCGCTGCGGCACCAGGTCGGTTAGGGCTACATTGACCAGTTCTTCGGTCAGTGGAACACCGCGCAGATCGGCATACGCCACCACCCGCGTCAGTGCGCCTTCCAGCTCGCGGATGTTGGATTGAAACTGCCGGGCGATCATTTCCAGGATGATGGGCGTGACATCATGGTGCGAGCGCTCGGCCTTGGAGCGTAGGATGGCGATGCGCGTTTCCAGGTCGGGCGGCTGGATGTCCGCCGTCAGCCCCCACTCAAACCTGGAGCGCAGGCGTTCTTCAAGCGTATTCATCGCCTTGGGCGGTCGATCGGAGGAGATCACGATCTGTTTGTCCTGTCCGTGCAGCGTATTGAACGTATGGAAAAATTCTTCCTGCGTGGATTCCTTGCCCGCAATGAACTGGATGTCATCCACCAGCAGAACATCGATGCGGCGGTAGCGGTCGCGGAATGCCTGAGTGCTGTGTGTGCGAATGGCATGGATCAGGTCATTGGTGAACTCTTCGGAAGACACATATAAAACCTGCAAACCCCGGCTGCTGACATAATTGCCAATGGCATGCAGCAGATGTGTTTTTCCCAATCCGACACCGCCGTAGAGGAAAAGCGGGTTATAGGCTTGCGCCGGGTTTTCCGCCACCGCCATGCAGGCGGCGTGCGCCAGCCGGTTGGAAGAACCCACTACAAAATTCTCGAAATGATATCGCCCGTTCACTACTGGGGTTTCAATTCGCCGCGGCGGAGCTGCGATTGGCAGTGTTTCAACCGCCGCTTCTTCCGCGGGCTGGTGGATATAATCCTTGTGCCAGATCACGAATTCCACCTGTTGGGCTGATTCCATTAATCCGGTAAGAATACGTGTAACAGTACCGCTCAAGCGTGATTTTAGCCAGTCACAGGCATACGCGTTTTGGACACCGATGGTAAACAAATTGCCTTCATATTGCAGTAGTTCAGCCGGCTTTACCCAGGTTTCATAGGATGCCTTGGACATTTCCATTTGAAGTTGTCCAATTGCAGCTTGCCATGCCTGCTGAGCATTCATCGATGTCCTCCTGTAACAATAAAGATATAGGCTGCGGCCAGGTAATAGAATACCCACCATTTCTTTAGCCTGAAACGGGTTTTCGGTGACTTTATTTCGGGTTAATTATTGGCGCTAATCGAAGCTGTAAAAAAATGCTCCGTCCGAACACGTAAGAACATTCTATCAGAAACGGGATTCCAGAACAAGTTGAATACCCTACGCCTGCTTAAAAATTTACGATTCTTTAAGATTGAAAACCTTAAAAAATGTTGGGCATTTGGGCAGGTCGCCGTTATCCTTCTGATTATTTTTACCCCAAGAGACGCGGTAAACCACTTTTGAATACCCCCATATATGGGGTTTTAGCGTGTATTTCGCTATCAACTACCAAATAAGAGGGTGCTACATAAAAGTTTCACCGCGCCAACCATAGTGTTAGGTTTCCATTTTTACTGCATTTTTTGGCAAGACGTTTTCTTAACACTTATAACCGTAAACTAACACCTTGTACTAAAAACACGCCGATCCATAGAACGCGCTACTTTTCGAGCATTTTGCGCGCGGCGCGGCGGGCAATCTCAACCGCAAAATTGGTTCCCCGATCCCACGGATAGACCTGCGACATGCTGGCGAAGTACAATCCCTCGATCGGCGTCTCGATGGCGGGGATGTTATGCGAATGGTTGACCAGGGGTACGGGTTGCGCATAATTTGTCTTCCACAGCCACACCTTGTTGATCCACTCCGGCTGAAAATCAGGATTGATGCGTTTGAAACTGGGCATGAAACGCTCGACCAATTCTTCCTGCGTCATATTAAAATACTCATGCCCGGCTTCCAGGTAATCGCCGCAGTAGATGATGTGTTCATTATTGAAATATCGCGCGGGTAAGAAGTTGGTATGCTCCACCAGCGCCAGGAAAGGAAAACCGGCCGATTTGGGCAGGTTATACCAGTAATACCCTTCCCGCGAGAGCTGATGTTTCATCGAAATGATCATCACCACTGCGCCAAGACTCTTCAGTTCAAGCAGCCCTTTGAGGTAATCCTCCGAGAGCTGGGGGGCCATTTTGGCCAGCTGCGCCGGGGAGATCGTCACCAGCACCTTGTCGAATTCCTCCTCGCCGCGTTTCGATTTCAATACCAACCCGCCCCGGGAGCTCCTGTGAATGCTTTCAACGGGTGTCGAATAAGCGAGCTGCACGCCCGATTTTGAGAGGATGGCAGCGAAGTCGTCCGCGAACGCCTGGAAGCCGCCTTCGTAGGTCACCAGTTTTGTGGTGCGGGCATGCAGCCTCGCCCACATCCACGCCATGTTTACCTGACCCGCATACTTCTCGCTGAATTTGCCGATCACCATGGGTTCCCACATTTCGGTATATACCTTGTCTCCCGCCCATTTGCGCATCCACTGCGCCACGGTGACTTTTTCCATCGGTTTCCAGTTGTTTGTGAAGCGCAGGTAGAGCCCGACCAATCCAAAGCGGATCTTGTTAATGCCGTAACCCAGTCCGGGATACAGGATGGCCGAAGGGATGGAATCGAAGGGATAAAACTTGTCCTTATGGAACATGACCGTCTTGGGGGAGAGCACTCTTACCTTGTGTCCCAGCCCAAGTTCATTAATAAGACCAAACATGTGCTTGTCGGATGTGAACCAGTGATGGTAGAACTTTTCCACCGACCATTCCCAGCCCGCTTCCTTGAAACCTGATGCCAGTCCGCCAGGGGTGGCGGAGGCTTCGAATACTGTCACCTGGTGCCCGGCTTTCACAAGGTCGTATGCTGCCGAAAGTCCCCCAAATCCCGCTCCAATAACTGCAATCTTCATTTGCTCTCCTCGATATTACCGCCAGGCAAGCCTGGTTCTTCCGGTACATTGTTATCCTGCGCTTCCTTGCGCAGGTTGTCGCTCCATTTGATTCCTTCCCGGGTCATATAGTAGGCTCCCAGCAGTGTGATGGGCAGCCACAATGCAACGTGCAGTACCACAGCGTAACCCAGTGCTTCCGCTCCGGGAACATTGTACGCCACCAGTACCGCCTTGGTCACTGCCTCCCAGGTGCCAATATAACCCGGCGCGGAAGGGATGGTGGTGGCCAGGTTGGCGATGCCGTTCAGCAGCATCAGCGCGAAAAAGCTGACCGTAAAAGTAAATGCATGCATCACGAACCAGTATTTCACGGTTTCCAGCAGCCAGATGATGACCGAGGTAACGAACACCATGAGCACGTTGAACGGTGAACGCAGTGAAGCCAATCCGTCCAGGAATTTCAGCATGATGCCCGAAGTCTTTTCACGAAATCGCTGCGGTATGATGCGGTCGATCACCCACTGCCCGGCGCGCGCGCTGACCTTGGGGAACATCGCTGCCAGTAAAAAGACAAGCAGCGCCCCAAGGAAGATTGCCATCCCGATTAGCGCCAGTTGTTGAATATTCCCCACAAACCCGGATTCAAAAGAAGCCACCTTCGCCAGTTCGGGGAGATTTAGAAAAACGAAAGCCAGCATCACCACGCCGTCGAATATGCGTTCCACGATGATGGTTGCCAGCGACGCGGAAATGGGGACGTTCTCCCGGCGCTTGAGCACCACTGCCCGCAGCACCTCTCCCGCCCTGGCAGGGTAAATGTTGTTGCCCATGTAGCCGATGCAGGTGATCGGGAACATGGTTTTGGTGGGCACTTTTTTGATGGGGCGCAGCAGGTAATGCCAGCGCCATGCCCGCACCCAAACACCAACGAAATAGACCGCGATTCCCGGCAGGATCCACCAGTAATTGGCGGATTTGACTGCCAGCCAGAAATCACCCAGGTTCAGCCCTTTGAGGGCAAAATAGAGAAATACCGCGCTGATCGCGACGCCCAGCCAAAATTGCCATCTTTTCATGAGAGTGATTCTACCATTAACCGATACACGCATGCCGCGCTTGACCCGCCGGGTATAATCTATATTATGGAAGAGGAAGAACCGCGCTTATACGATTTGATCTACGCCATTGTTCGCCAGATTCCTCGCGGCAGGGTGGCATCCTACGGTCAGGTCTCCCGCATCGCTGGCAGATGTTCCGCGCAGATGGTCGGTTTTGCGCTGGCTTCGCTTGCCACGGTCAAACGCGACGATCAATTTGAGAACGTTCCCTGGCAGCGTGTGGTCAACTCCAAAGGGCGCATCAGCCCGCACGGCTACGGCATGGGCAGCAACATCCAGCGCCAGCTTCTCGAAGACGAGGGGGTTGAATTCGACCTCGAAGGCAACATCGACCTGACGCACTTTGGCTGGGACGGCATCCTGACCACCCCCGTCCGCCGCCGCGAGAATATTATCTGACTCATTATTATCCTGTAGGGGAGGTTCCGCGAACTTTGCTTCCCCTTGCGTCGTTGGTGAGAGGGGTCGGTTTTTTCGTCGCTCCCCCAACACAAGTCCTTGTCATTGCGAGCGGTTGTTGCGACACTTGCACCGCACTGCGTTTGGTGAACACATGCCCTGGCTGCGTTTGCCAGGGGTACAGGTGAGCAATCTCCAACAAAGGTCTTTGTCATTGCGATCACGGTTGATGTACCCACTCGCGCTTGTTGCACCCCGGTGAATTTCCGGGAAAACGTCCTTGTTGAGAGGGAGCAAATTGTTACAGTACTTCCGCGCTTCGGTTGGGACTCACCATAATACAGTAGGGGAGGTTCATGAACCTCCCCTACTGTTATGTTTTGGTTTTTTGACAAAATCACTCATCAAAAAATTGACTGTTTCAATAATCCATCATTTGGTAGGTTTTGCAGGAAATTTCTTCCCCGCCCACTTTGATCTTCCACACCTGGTCCACCTTGTAAGGCTTGTACTGCTTCCAGGAATTGGAGTTCTCCTGTAACAATCTGTACGCCTTCGCCTGGCCCAACTGGTAACCCTGCCAGGGTTTCGCCGCGGCATCCCCGGCGAGGACAGTTCGACACGCCAGCACCGAGCCCAGGTCGTCTTTCAAGGATGTGGGCAGTGCCGGGTCCTCGTAACGTTGGATCAGCGTGGGAACAACATCGCTTGTCAGGCTGTTCAGGTACTCGATATCCAGTTCTTCCCCTTTCACAGCCCGGTTGATATTCTGGTCGGCGATAAAACCGTCCACGTTGATCAGCGCCAGCGAGGCGCCAAAACCGATCACGCAGACCAGCATCGCCAGCGCGAAGTTGCCGCGTCGACGCACGATTTCCAGCACCACCGTCACCAGGATCAGCCCTGCCAGCCAGTAGATGAACAAATGGGTATATGTGCGTAATTGAGAAAAACCGTACGCGCTTTCATACAGCATCAGGCGCTGCAGCGAAGATGCCAGTATCACCAGCACGTTGGCCATGAGCAGCACAGCCATTAAAGTGAACCCGGCACGTGAGCCTTTGGATTCTCTTTTTGAAACGGTCGCCAGGGTCAGATATAACCCCAGGCTCAGCACCGCCACTGCCACCAATTCACTAAAGCCGCGCCGGGCATACTCGGAATAGGTGTACCCGGTCTCGCTGATGTTCGCCGCCCCGCCAAACAGGTAGCGCACCTGGATGATGACGAACGCGATGAAGAGCAGGTCCACCGCCCCCAGGATGATTCCCGTTTCCGTCCAGCCCAGGAAGGATTTGAACCAGGGCTGGTTGGGTTCGGGTCGTTGACTTTCTCCGGAAGGATACAATGCCTTCAAATAAACCCCCACCAGGAATGTTCCTATGATCAAAATATAGAACAAACGGAAAAGATATTCAGGTAGCTTCTCAAGATTGAGTACTTTTTTGAGCCAATCCCCGAAGATCGGATCGGCGGAAGAAAGCAGCAAACCCAGCACCGCCACGATGGGCAGCGCGATCAGCACGCCGCGCAGGATGGGCATTCCCCTGCGCCAGAAGGAGGGTTTCCCGGCATTCTCCAGGGCAGGCGGTGCCTTTGGCTTGGAGTTGAGCGAGATTGCCCCGGCAAAACCGCCGCCGATCACCTTGAATAATTCCACAAAATAATCCCTCAGCCTGTACCACGGCCAGTAACCATTAAGGAAGGTCGCGGTGATCAGCATCATCCCGCCCAAAGTAAGCAAAATGCTCACTGCGCGCGTCAGCGGCTCCTCGCGCCAGGCGAGCACGGCGGCGAATCCCGCGGTCAGGACGGTTAAAACAATACTTAGTGGAGAAGGACGTTTCCCTTCACGCCAGGCGAGTAGATACCCGGCGCCGAGCAATACGACCGCCCAAATAAGAAATGAAACCCCCGCGGGCTTTTTCCAGAACAGAAAATCGAACAACCAGGCTGCAACAAAGGCAGCCAGCCAGAACCATTTTTGATGTTTGGGCATTTTTCCTCTAGTAATTCATCACCAGCGCCAGAACCATGGCCAGGATCACAATGATACCGACCGCCGCCATGATGATCTGCTGCAGGCGAATCTTTTTTTGCTGGGCCGATATCCGCGTTTTTTTCGTCCCATCGTTCTTTTTCGTCAATTGCGCCATCGATTACCTCACGTGATAAAAAAATTCTAGTTTTGTGATCCTGTCAAAACCTATCAATGCCCTGACGAATTCTATCACCTGTCCATATCATTAATAATAAGATCCCCTCAACAGGGGACCTTTGCCGTGATCGATTATTGTGGGTGATGCGCCGCTATTTGGAATCACTGCCCGTGGACACCTTCGCTGCAATGTCCTTGGCTTTGGCTTTTGTTTCCGTTTTGCTTTCGCTCTTGCTTTCAGCAGTATGTTCTTCGGTCTTGCCGGACGCACTGTGGACGCCGCTGCCGGACGGGGAGCGGTGATCGGTGGCGTAAAAACCCGATCCCTTGAACACGATCCCCACCGGGTATAGGACCTTCTTCAGACTTTTCTTCCCGCACTCAGGGCATTTCGTCAGCACCGGGTCGGAGAATTTCTGATGTTGGTCGAATTGGATTCCACAATTGTCGCACCGATATGTATATACCGGCATTCTTGCACCTCTTTAAACTATAAATATACAAAAAGCATTATAGTCCTATCGGGGTCGATGTCAAGAAGGGCACACATTAGAGTATCGTTAGAAAATATGGCTGATCACCACTCGCATGCCGATCCCGATCAGGATCAACCCGCCCAGCAGCTCCATGCGCTTGCCGAATTTCTCCCCCAGCTTGCCGCCAAGCAGCAGACCGGCCAGCGCAAGCGCAAAAGAGACCAGGCCGATCAAGAGGCTGGAGAGCCAGATCGTTCGTTGCAGAAATGCCAGGCTCAATCCCACTGCCAGCGCGTCGATGCTGGTGGCGATGCTTAACATCACCAGGTAGCCTCCGCGCGATGGATCGCCAACCCGTTTTTCCTCGTTCTTTGAAAAACTCTCCCAGATCATTTTTCCGCCCACAAAGGCCAGCAGTGCAAACGCGATCCAGTGATCCACCTTCGAGATCAGCTCAACGATGGTGCTGCCAAGCGCCCATCCGATGAGCGTCATTCCGCCCTGGAACAATCCAAAATGGAAGGGAAGCCGGAAAAGGTAACGGCTTTGGCAATCCCCGCTCTTGCAGCCAATCCCCAGCGAGACGGCGAAGCAATCCATGGCCAGGCCCAGCGCGATTAAGAATAATTCCGGAAGTCCCAAGTTTGATCTCGTTGTATTGAAGTCGGGGTATTATACCCCCCAACAATATAGTCGCACCTTTTTTTATATTTTCAATTTTCATTCGTTATATAATTTGTTTTATTTTCAAAATCCCATCGCAGTCAAAGGAGCGTACACATGAAAGAATCCTTGATTTCTCGGTTAACAGGTATCGTTTTAATTAAAAATCGAATGGTCGGCAATGCCCTTACCCTGTTGGTCATTTTGCCGCTGTTGATTGGCCTGGTATCGTGCAATTCATCGGGCGGACTGTTCGCTCCTCCGCCAAGCGCCACGCCGGCTGCCACACCGACTCCGCAACCCACAGCCACACCTGAAGGGATCTCGCCGCAGCAGGACCTGGCAGCCATCATTGAATCCGCGGCCGACGGTGACACCATCCATCTTGGTTCCGGTGTTTTTACGCTGGAAAAGGGATTTGAAATCACCAAAAATTTAACCATTTCCGGTCGGGGTCCCGATCAGACGACGATCGTCGCCAACGCGCCCGGACCCAATTATGCCGCAATGATCACCAATTCGGGTTCTGGCACCCTGACCCTCCAGGGACTTAAAATTTCATACGCTGGAACCGATCCTGCCGCAGTGATCTTTGGCAATTCCGGCAGCCTGTCATTGAGCGATTGTTATGTTGATGGGGCAACGCTTTCCAGCCAGGGAAAGCAGCTCGGTGCGCTGCATCTCGCCGGTGATACCATTACCAGCGTGCAGAACTGCCGTATTGCAGGCAGCACCAGCCGTGTCAGCCCGGATAAGGATGAGAAGGTTCCCGGCGGGATCCTGATCTATGAAAACGCACACCTGACCATGGAAAACAGTGAGGTCTCGGATTCCTACCTGGGCATCTACGCCAGTGGTACGGCGGATATCACCGTCATGACGAGTACGTTCCGCAACACGTTTTCAGCCATCTCCCTCCTGGAAAACGCCAAGGGCTTGATCCATAAAAATTCTTTTGAGGGTAATACAAAAGTGAATCTTGCCTTTTTCGATTCTTCGGTGGGCAGCGTGACCGAAAACACCATCTCGGGCGACCCTGAAAGCCTGGGAGTCCAGTTGAATGGAAATTCAAATGTGCTCGTCGAAAAGAATTCCATCAGCAACGTCATCAGCGGGATCATCTTTATGGATAACGCAACCGGTGATGCGATTTCCAATAACCTGTCGTCCTTTTCGAACGCCGGCATCATGATCGATGGCGCCACAGCGCCCAACATCGAAAGCAATGCTTTCACCAATGATTTCGAGGGTATCGGGATCATCTACCAGGGGAACGCCGCCGGCAAAGCCTTCAATAACAAGTTGTCCAATTTGTATTTGGGCATCAGCCTGGATGACCAGGCGGCTCCAAATATCGATGCCAATGAATTTTCTCAATGCCGCACGGGGATTTTTTACCAGGGCAATTCCTCCGGCACAGCCAACATGAACAACATCCTCTTGGGTGATATCGGTATCGGGATTAAATCTCCTGCGCAACCAACCCTGACCAACAACTCCATTCAGGCAATGATTGGCGCGATCCAATCAGATCCTGAAGATTGGATCG